>CANJZR010000072.1 GCA_947479075.1 Planctomycetaceae bacterium | reverse complement strand
TAGCAGCGGGTACTCATTCCCGCGCGGATCGTGGATCACGCTGTGCGGGTTAATTCCCAACAGGTGATACATCGTGGCGAGCAGCGACTTCGGCGAAACGGGTCGCTCGGTCACATCGCTGGCGATCGAGTCGGTCGCCCCGATGATCTGCCCCTTCTTGACCCCGCCGCCAAAGAACAGCGTGCTGTAGGCTCTGGACCAGTGATCGCGACCACCACCGCTGACGTTCGTCTGAATCTTCGGTGTGCGACCGTGCTCGCTCATCAGGACGACCAGCGTGTCGTCGAGCATGCCGCGCTCTTCCAGGTCTTGGATCAACCCGGCCAGAGCCTTGTCGAGGCCCGGCAACAGCTGATCGACCATGCGGGGGAAGTGGTCAAAGTGCGTGTCCCACGCATCACCCGCCAGACCGTACTCATCCCAGAAGACCGACACGAGCCGCGTCCCTGCTTCAATCATGCGGCGAGCGGCGAGGCACGACTGGCCAAACAGCGTCATCCCGTACCGGTCGCGGATGCTGTCTTTCTCCGAACGGATGTCGAGGGCGTCGCGAACCTTCGGCGAAGAGAGGACGTTGAACGCCATCTCCTGATACTTGCCGAACGATGTTTCTCCTCGAGATGCATCCAGGTTGCGGCGACCCGCCTCGAACTGCTCGGCCAGGGTGCGACGACGATTCGTACGATCAAGCGTCAGATCGGGCAGGGTGTCGGTTGCAGCCAATCGGAAGTGTGAGTCCCGAGTACAGCCCATGTAGGGCTCCAGGCCATTGAACTCGAATCCAGTTCTCGCCTTGCGGATAAACTTGGTTCCCTGGCCGTTGAACTCCGTCCAGTTGGGGTTCGCATCCGTGCCGAGAAATGCGCCGTATGGTCCCGCTCGGAAGGGCTGGTCTGTGCGCTTGCTGCTGAAGGGGAAGGGGAGCGCTACGTTCTGCAGCGTCTCGGCGTACTTGCCACCTCGGGCGATGCGGTCGTAGTACTCGACGCACGAGCCGAAATAGGGATGGTGGCGCTCATCACGCGGGTTCAGCTCCATCCCGACATCGATCGACGCCACGCCCGTCATGGCGTATGCGACACCATGCAGAGGGTAAGGGTGCGACACCGAGCGGATGACGGTCGTACGGTCCATGTAGCGGGCCAGAGTCGGCAGATGTTCGCAGACATCCAGCCCCGGCAACGACGACGCGATCGGTTGAATCGTGCCACGCACCTCGAGCGGTGCGTTCGGCTTCATATCAAATGTTTCCAGCTGGCTCGGCGAGCCGTACAGGAATAGCACAATGCAGTTCTTCGCCTTACCGAACCCGTACTCCGAGCCGCGCTCCTTGGCAGCAGCATCATTCTGGAGCAAACCCGCGAGACCGAGCCCGCCAAATGTAGAGCCACCGACCTGCAGCAGGTCTCGACGAGTCAGACCATCGCACAGCTGTTTCGCAGAACCAAGTACACGCAACATCCCGAAAACCTCCCGTGAGCATCAACAACAGCTTATTCGACAGAAACCCCGGGAGCAATCAGAAAAGCGGCCCATTGAGTCCATTGCAGCTGCAAATCGGGCAGATTCTGTGCGATTGACTGCTCAGGCAAGCCAGTTTCGTGGATCGGTAGTGATACCAGTCGGGTAGCCCAACCAGGATTTGCCAGGTTACCCTGCCTCCTCCCCCCCTCCTCGAATAAATCGTACCCTCGTTGGTGGGCAACCTGCCGAAGAACTTCCATTCGCTCAACTCGGAACTTTCCGAAAGACAGGCAGTATCTGGTAGACTCTTCCTGAACGAGAATCCGTGAGATCAGGAGGCAGACGCCATGCAGCACACCACAACTTGTCCCAGCTGCCATCGTAAGAGTGAGGTTGATGACTCGTTTCTCGGACGGTTCATCTGTTGCGAGCAGTGCCGGTGTCTGTACTACGTGGTTGTTCCTCCGTTAGGCGAAGAACGAAGCGAGTGGACCTCCGTCGCCGCAACCAGTTCGGTCTCCGGGCGGGATGACAAAAGCCCTGCATCTCGACGACCATTAACGGAGACAGAGATCCTGAGTCGCCGGGTACAGCTGTTGACTGCGATGATTTCTTTGAATCTGGTGATTGGTTCGATCGTTCTCGTGTTGGTGGTCATGCAGCTTCTGAAGTAAGCAGGTTAGCCCAGCGAGGATTGGCCGGGTCGCATCGGGATAAGACGCCTGACCATGTGCGTATGAATTGGATAAACCGCGTCGATCGTTTGAGCAGAGGGCTGCTTGGTGGAATGAACGAGTCTTGAGCGGCATGAAGTCACAGGGTGATTCTTCTTGTGCCTGCGGCACTCCGCCTACAAGTTGGTCTGGCCATTCCGTGAGGTCGGCAGCAATACTGTTCCGATTCCATCGATGTCGGAGTCGAGATCACCATAAGAATTGAGTGATCCGCCTGATCGATCTGTCCGTTACCACATACAGTGAGACGTCGGTGAGTTGATCCATCGCACAGGCAATCAAACATGCCCTCATGCAACTCTGAATTGTGGACACAGCTTGAGAACTTCTCTCTGGGCGACGAGCCCAACCGACCCGTCTTCACCTGGCGTTTGGCCCGCGAGAATGCGTGGTCCCTTGAATTTCCCCGGCGCGTGGTTTTTGAATACCGCCGATTCTTGTTTCTCGCAGCTCATGCGGGGCATCCCGTCAGCCCGAGTCAAGCCGTCGATGAGGCTTGGCACCTGCATCTGATCCACACCGTTTCCTATTGGAATGACCTCTGTCACGACATTCTAAAGTTTCCGCTTCACCACCACCCGAGCGATGGTGGACTAGAAGAATCGGCCAAGTTCAAGGAGTGGTACGCCAATACGCTGGCCAGTTATCGACTTCACTTTCAGGCTGAGCCGCCGAGTGACATCTGGCCCACCGACAACATTTCGCGCTCCTCTCTGCCAGCGAAAAGCAGCCTACTCAGGCGTCGGTTACCCAGCCAGATTTCGCATTTCGTAAAACGGGCCACGAAGTCCCCTCGTATCTGGGGGCAATCGTGGGTGAAATTGGGAGAGCGAGTCGCTCCGACCTCCCTGCTCTTGGTACCTCTCTGTTTCGTGGGCGGTTGCCAACTGGTGAAAGGGGGCGTACTCGATTGGAGAGGCCCAGATTTCCTGGCGTTTTACGCTGCGACATCTGTATTTAGTCTGTCTCTCTTAGGGCTCGTCCGTTGGGCCATGAGGTCGCCAGGCGATCCATGTCACGATTCGGAACTTCCCAAGGACCCGTACGAAATCGCCCTGCTCTCCGGTGGCATTGAGTCGGCCCTGAACGCCGCGCTGGTGTCGCTTCACGAACGCGACCTCGTCCAGATTGAGGGGGGAGCGACTCCAACAGCCAAGCCTAAAGATCGATCCCCACCGGACCGCATGCCGGTGCTGGAAGCCAGACTCTGGAAACGGATTTCTGAATCTGGAGGCGTCTCTGTGCGATCACTGAAAGAGACAGCCAAAATGGCTCTTCAAAAGAAACAAGAACTTCTCACTGACCGAGGATTCCTGACGACAACGGTGAGCAGCGCCATCTCGGTGGCCATTTCGCTCCTGGTCTTGTCGGGACTGCTTACTCTGGGGGGGATGAAGGTGTGGATTGGATGGGGGCGAGGCCGTCCTGTCAGTTTCCTTATGTTGGAGATGCTTGCAGTGGCTGTGGTCGGGTTGGCAATTGCACTCGTCTCGCGATGGCGAACCCGGCGCGGTGACTTGGCTGTCAAGAGTTTGCAGACTGTTCATGCTCCATTAAAAAACTTGGCCGAGACGAACTTCGATCTCTCAAATCCACAACCGGGGCAGGTGGCGATCGCCGTGGGTTTGTATGGACTTACCTGCCTGGAGGAGACTTCATACGCCCATATCCAACGGCAACTGGCCCCGGTCACCAGTACCGGCAACGGAGGGAGCGGATGTGGAGCCAGTAGCTGTGGAGGAGGTGGTGGCGGCGGAGGAGGGGGTGGATGCGGTGGATGCGGTGGATGTAGCGGGTGATTGGAACCTGGTTTCGTGCGAGCCGAGGTTGCCCCGGTTGCCGCTTTGGGCCACCGGGGCGGCAGAGCGGGAAGAGGTCTTCAACGCCAGGGGACCATCGCTGTATGCGTCTTGTCCTAAGGCACACAGGTAGGCTCCAGTGTGAGTCAACCTGTGCTCCCCGGCCACTCATCCCTCATTTGCCTGCGATGCCTTGCAGGTATTCACCCGTAGAAACAAGTTTCGCGTAACCAAAACCTAACGCTGCCATGAAGGCTGCGTGAACGTCGGCAGCGCGGACGATCGTGCCGTTAAACTCCTGGTCTCGTGTGGCGCACGCATCGTGCACGACCATGCAGCGGTAGCCCAGATCGCTGGCAGCACGCGTTCCTGCGTCCACACACATATGGCTCATGGCCCCGCAGATGACTAACTCTTCGATGCCATGCTGGTCGAGGATGGCTTTGAGGTCTGTTTCTAGGAACGAGTTGACATGATGCTTAAGCACAACCGGCTCGCCATCGTGTGATCGTACCTTCGAATGGATTTGAGCCCCTGCGGATTTGGGCGTGAAGAATGGCGCATCCTCGGACGGAAACTCGTGTCGCACATGGACAATCAAATCCCCCGCAGCGCGCGCGGCTGTCAGCAGGCTGGCTGCGTTGTCAGCAGCCTGGTCCATACCAGTCAACGGCCACTTGCCACCGGGGAAGTAGTCGTTCTGAACATCGATCAGCACCAGAGCACGTTTTGCCATTTTGTTCTTTCCCAACAACGGGTTAGCCCAGGTTGCACCGCAACCATTGGGGGGCCGTAGGTCAGGGAGGCATCATCACGGTAAGCGTCCAGCTGGGCAAGTGGTGAGGTGCCCCAGCTCTGCGGCCACCCGACTGAATTACCGCTCCAGTTTGCAAGCAAGCTGGCCATCCCGTAGATCGCCAACGATCTTCCGGCAGGGCCCTGGCTGGACGATGGCCACCAACGAGTTCGGGGAGGTCATGCCGTGTGATCGATGATACACAGCGTGGCCTCCCCGAACTGAGAAGTCGATGTCAGGTTCTCGTGATGTGACGTTACACCCGAGGTTGAATGGATTGCTTCATGTGTGTCGTAATCCTTTCGAGTTGCGGAAATCTGAATGGGCGATGAATCGTCTCGTGACCTCGTCGGTCACGGTACAGATGTGATTCAGGCTGCGCTCATGAGTTCCAGCACTTTCTGAATCATCTCCCACGGGAGGGTCTCAGCATCTGTTCCGACTGCCGTGAGCAAAGCCGTGACCGTGAACAAATGGGCTCCGTGCTTAGCGGCGCCGGTGACCGCATCATGAGAAATCGCGGTTGACTCTGTGGTTTGAGGGATGGTTTCCATGGACATGGGAATTCTCCAGTAGAACTCTGTTGTGACTGAAAACGAACGTCCCGGGATTTGCGGGCGTTACGTGTGTGATGTGGTAGCGAGGGGCTTCGAGTACAGCTCGAGAAGCTCCCGTTTAATCAGCAGCAGCACCGACATCAGGGAGGCCAGCAGGCCAGTAATCGTATGGAACGTGACATTCACAACACCTCATCGTGGGTCGCGGTTGCCGCTCCTGAAACAGAAGCAGCTCCATCTGCGACGTTTGATCACGGTGAGTAAAGCAACTTGTGTACCAATCAGATCGGGGCGTCAATAACTCGGTTTTACGGGGTTTTTGAGCAAAAGTGGGCAAAGATGAGTTCGTTCCGCTGTCGTTGATTGATCAGATTCTGGCCGGGATGGTTTGAGACCTTCCACCCGGCTTCATGAGGTTGGCAGGGGACCACCCCGCCATAGGTGTAATCTTTGAACGACGTGGAGTCCGTAAACGCGACTGCTTACGTGACAAGCATCACACCAAGATTGAACGCACATGGTGAAGCATCGTGTCGCTACGCGACCCAGCCAATCCTGGTCGGGCCACCCAGCGTCATTCTTATGCGATACGCACGTCTGGAGTTGCTTCGATGTCGCAAAGTGCCATTAACAGCCGAGCGAGCCACGGCGAAAGATCGTGCATTCTCCCTTCAAACGATTCTGTGATCGAGTTTTCAGTTTCAATCCGAAGTCGAAAGTGGTGAAACGAATCTCCCGAATCAGCTTGCAGCCACGCTTCCCATCCGAACGCTTCTGCCATTCCCACCTTTTCGTAAGGCGGATTTTCACTGGGTTCGACGGTAAAGGACTTTAGATTTAGAGCCGTTGCCAAATCGCTGGCGAGTTGCTCCAACGTTCCTTCGTATCGAATTCGCACGCAGGCGAATGCACCCTAAACACTGCCACAGTCCATTTTGTTGTTCATTGTTGAAATCACTCGCAGGGTGGCCCAGACCCTGCTCTGAGGGTCTGGGTTGCGGAACAACAGGAGGCACACAGAACAGGCCAGCAGCCAGCGACGGCCTCTTGTTCCTTCGTCACCCAGACGCCCAAAACGGAGTCTGGGCCGTCCCGCCAGATCATCCTCCGCGATGAAGGAAAAACGATGCAATTGGATTCGGTTGCTGATGAAGAGTCAGGTGATAACCTGACCTACGGTATTGCTGCGATGAATTGATCAGATTCTGGCCGGGATGGTTTGAGATCTTCCACTCTGCCAGCGGAATCAACTGCCGTAGAGTTCGTCGATCACCCGCCCGCTGCAGGCCTGGAACGTGCGGCCCAACTGGTCGCGAAGTTCGGATTGGATCGGAAGTCCCATCGCCGAGAACAGCGTCGTACCCAGGTCATCGGGCGAGAAGGACCGGGTCAACGGATGGCCACCCGTCGCATCGGAGCGGCCGATGACCTGGCCGGGGACGACTCCGCCGCCCGCGAAGAGAGCTGTGTAGACGCTCGCCCAATGGTTGCGGCCGACGTACTCGGAACCGGGGAGTTTCGAGATCGCTGGGGTTCGCCCGAACTCGCCCGTCATCACGATCATCGTCTCATCGAGCAGCCCCGTCGCCGCCAGATCATCCAGCAGAGCTGACACTCCCTGGTCGAGTGGCGGCAGCAATGTGTCGCGCAGGTTAACGAAGTTCTTCTCGTGTGTGTCCCACGTCTGGACCGGGCCCATGTTTGCCTGGATCACCGATACGCCTGCCTGTACCAGACGCCGCGCGAGAAGTAGCGACTGCCCGAACGTGTGACGGCCATACGCATCGCGAACCGCGTCTGGCTCTCGTTCCAGCTGGAACGCCTGGGACATCTTGCCCGAGGTCAGCAGGTTCATCGCGGTGTGATGCAACTCGGGGTATGAACCTGACTCCGCAGCTGTCAGTCGCGGGAGACGCTCCCGTTCGAACAGCTCCCGCAGGTGGTCGCGACGGTTGACCCTCTCAATCGTGACTCCGGCGGGCAGGGTCAGTGTCTCTTCGCGGAAGTTCTGGTGATTCGGGTCCTGATTCAGCTGCCAGGGATTGTGCTTGGCGGACAGATATCCGCAGTTCTGTCCCGGCCAGGGAATCGCTCCTCCCGCCAGCGGATAGGGCAGGGCCACGCCGTTCGGGATACCATCGTTGCGGGGCCGCAGAAAGTCGTACGCGGAACTGAAGCTCGGCCAGTCGTGCTTTGACGCCGCATTGGAGGCATCGCCCGGCAGCTGACGCGGCATCGTGTGGCCAGTGAGGGCCTTGTGCGTCGCCGGGAAGTGATTGTTCTCTGCGTGCGACATTGTGCGCACGAGTGCGTAGTTCCGAGCCCGCTGAGCCAGCTTCGGCAACAGCTCGCAGATCTCCAGTCCTGGTACGGTGGTTGGGATCGGCCGGAACTCCCCGCGAATCTCAGCAGGAGCCTCGGGTTTCATATCGAACGAATCGTGCTGAGCCAAACCACCCGGCAGATAGATTAAAATGACCGACTTGGCTCGCCGGACTGGGGCCAGTTCTGATGCCGTGACCGCCGCAGCGGATAACAACGGGAGCCCGAACGCCGCCGCTCCGGTACTTTGGAGCCAGTCACGGCGATTCAGTTGCAGTCGGATGCCGGTGGCTCCCTGTCGGAATGACACAATCATATCCCCGGAAATTGGCTACACATCAAATGGCTAGCATATGACTTGGCCTGTTCGCTGTCGAGGATTTTGCGATAGCGGACAATCTCGGGAGCGGCAGGCGTCAGCCTGCCGAGGAGTCCAAATGTCTCTTGGCACTTACCAGAACAGAGCGCTGTCTCGGAGTTGTTTAGAAGCCTGCGACGTTTCAGAGATGGTTCACCCCTCGGCAGGCTGACGCTCGCCGCTCTCGGTTGGGGTGATCAGTGCCAAACAAAAAAACCGTCTCGGCGAGTGACGCATAGCGTCTTGTCTCGCGGAGACGGTCGAGGAGTCCGATACGGAGGGATCGCCCCCGGGAATTACTTCTTCCGTACCGGAGGATTATCTTTCGGATCGTTGGTCGCTGTGTTCAGCGGACGACCACCAGCTGCGGGTGCTTTTTCGGCGGTCTGGGTAGGAGCCTTTCCCGCAGCTGCAGGGGCTGCGGCGGTGCTAGCTGCTCCGCTGGTTCCGGCGGGAACCCAGTTGGCGGTCGACCAGATCGGATGGCATTCCACGACGCTGGCACCGAGATCCTGGAGCAGGTCGCGGAACTTCGCCGAGTTCATCCCTTCGTTCGAGACAGCTCGTTGCATCACGAAACGACGATTGTTGGGGATGTACGCGAACATCTTCCCATCGCCGAGCGAGTCGTTCTCAGCCAGCAGACGAAGCAGGGCTGCACGTGGCACAGCTTCCTGTGACTTGGGAAGTTCGTCGAGCCATGCCATCAGCCACAGCGACTGCTGGTCCTGGCTCAGAACGGCCGACATCGAGAGGGTCCACTCCGTGCCTTCCATCTCTGCGCGGAAGGCGAAGTCATATCGCTGCAGTTGCTTCTCGGGCTTCAGGCCCAGAGCTTTGACCATCTGGCCGAGGCCTTCTTCGTCCACTCCACCTGGCTTGAGTGGCAGCTTGGCGGCTTCCACGTCAATGAGGTTCGACGCAGGAGCTTCAGCAGCGTCGGCCGATTCCGTCGCAGCTGGTTTTGCGACGGCGGGCTTTGAAGTCGTCTTCCCCGCAGGGGCTTTCGCCGCTGGGGCCTGTGCCAATGCCAGGGCAGCGACACTTCCGGTGAGGGCCACAGTGGCGGCACCAGTCCAGATCCAACGGTAAAAACCAGAACGCATCTCAGACACTCCTTGTCGAAATCGGCGACGACGAATCGCCCCCCCGCCGATTGTGATCCTGTTTCTGACACAACACGCCACGACCCGTGCCAGCCCCGGAGGCTGGTCGAGTGGTGATGTCTGTGCTCGCGGTCGGCCGGGTCGCGGAGCCTGTTCAATCGGATTTCTTTAGGAAATCAGGTGATCGAGACAGATTTGCGACCAGGTTTCAAACTGATCTCGCATGAGTATCAGTTCTGACGGCTTTGCGAATCCTGCCTCATGTATCGACTCTTCACGCCCCCGAACTTTGGGCTCATCGATCTCAAAAAGGTGAACTATTCCTAAGTGGACCTTTCCGACCTCGGTCAGATCATCGTTGATCAGCCCGATACAACGTTCTTTAAAGTTTGTCTCAAGAAATACCTCTTCTTCGATTTCGCGGCGCATCGCTTCGCGGTAGACACTGGCGGCGTGCTGATCAATCGAGGAAATGTGTCCGCCGACGCCCAGCGACCGCTTGCTGAGCAGTCGCGTCTCGCCCTGTCCCTTCCCGCGGCGGTATGAGAAGACCTCTCCGTTGCACATAAAGATGCAGTAGGGGATCAACTGCTTGAAGCTGGGGTCCTGTTCGACCTGGTCCCGGGGGCGATAGCTGGTGTAGGCCGGATCGAGCAGCGTCTCAAGGTAGGGAGCTGCGTCGGCCTGAAAGCCCTGAAAGTGACCGACTTCGTGAAACAGAGAGGTGGGAACGACGAGGACATGTTCCACGGTTTGCGAGGCGGTCGTCATGCGCGGGGCCTATGTGTGAAGGGGTGATTCTCAAGACGAGGCCAGATTAACCACGGCTTGCCTGGTCAACAACGCTGGCGGGACGAGGGAGGCCGAGTCCCTTCGAATCGGTCGCTTTGGTCGCGAAATCGACAACCTCGACGATATACTGAAGCCCCTTCGGTTCCCGTTATACAACCTCTCGCTCAGGAGTTTCCTCATGGCAACCGCAACTGCTTCTTCGGCCCAATCGGTGGCCCGTCCCAAAGTCCGCCAGACCAAGATGTTGATTGGTGGCAAGTGGTGTGATTCGGTCAGCGGGGAGACGTTTGAAACGTTCCACCCGGCAACCGAAGAGAAGATCGCCGATGTGGCCCGGGCGAATGTTCAGGATGTCGACCGAGCTGTGAAGGCGGCTCGCAAGGCCTTTGAAGAAGGTCCGTGGCCCGCGATGGATGCCCGCGATCGTGGCCGCCTGATCAACAAGCTGGCCGATCTGCTGGAGCAGAATGCCGAGGAACTCGCCGCGCTCGAAACCCTCGATAACGGCAAGCCGATCCGCGATTCGAAGGCGGCCGACATTCCGCTCGTGATCGACTGTCTGCGTTACTACGCGGGCTGGGCCGACAAGATCACCGGCGACACCATTCCAATTCGCGGCAACTACTTCTGCTATTCACGTCGTGAGCCAGTCGGCGTTGTCGGCCAGATCATTCCCTGGAACTTCCCGGCTCTGATGGTCGCGTGGAAGTGGGCTCCCGCTCTGGCGACGGGCTGTACAATCGTGATGAAGCCCGCCGAGCAGACTCCGCTGTCGTGCCTCCGCATGGCAGAGTTGGCGACCGAAGCCGGTTTCCCACCGGGCGTAATCAACATCGTGCCCGGCTTCGGCGATGCTGGGGCCGCTCTGGTGAAGCATCCCGATGTCGACAAGATCGCCTTCACGGGCTCGACCGAGACCGCCCAGCTGATCATGCGGGACGCAGCTCAGACACTGAAGCGGCTGACCTTCGAACTCGGCGGCAAGAGCCCGAACATCGTCTTTGCCGACTCCGATCTCGATGCCGCTGTGGCGGGGGCCGAGTTCGGCCTGTTCTTCAACCAAGGGCAGTGCTGTTGTGCCGGCAGCCGTCTGTTCGTGGAAGAGAGCATCCACGGCAAGTTCGTCGAGAAGCTCGTCGCCAAAGCCAAGCAGCGTCAGCTGGGCGATCCCTT
>CANJZR010000071.1 GCA_947479075.1 Planctomycetaceae bacterium | reverse complement strand
CCTCTGACCGATAACATCAAGCACTCGGGGTGGGCCTGGGCGGGGAACACGCCGTTCCGCCATACGAAGCTGGTCGCCTCGCACTTTGGCGGGACCCGCAATCCGCTGGTCGTCTCCTGGCCTCGGAAGATCAAAGCCGACAAAACGCCGCGGTCCCAGTTCTATCACGTCAATGACATCGCACCGACGCTCTATGACGTGATTGGCATCAAGCCACCACAGGAAGTGAACGGTTTCCCGCAGGACCCCATCGATGGCGTCAGCATGGCAGCCAGCCTGACCGATGCACATTCGCCTGAGAACAAGCACGTTCAGTATTTCGACAACAACGGCAGCGATGGCATCTATGCCGATGGGTGGTATGCCTGCACGTTTGGCCCGCTCAGTCCCTGGCTGAACGCACAACCAGGCCTCGATCAATGGGACTCCTCCAAGGCCGTGTGGGAACTCTACGACCTGACTAAGGACTACTCCCAGCAGCACGACTTGGCACAGCAGCATCCGGAGAAGGTCGAAGAACTGAAGAAACTCTTCCTCGCCCAAGCCGAAGAGAACAAGGTCTTTCCGATCGGAGCTGGAATCTGGCTGCGTATCCATCCCGAAGATCGGATCAAGTCTCCCTACACCAGCTGGACCTTCGACGACACCACCACGCGCATGCCCGAGTTCACAGCTCCCGCGCTGGGAAATCACAACAACACGGTCACCATCGATTTCGAATGTGGTGAGGAGGCCAGCGGAGTGCTCTATGCCCTGGGCGGTGCGGGCGGCGGCCTGACCTGTTACATGGACAAGGGGCATCTTGTCTTTGAATACAACCTCATGATTATCGATCGTGCGATTGCGAAGTCCGAGAATCAAGTCGCTGCAGGCAAACACACTCTTGTGGTGAATACTTCACTCAAGATTCCCAAGCCCGGCGCCCCGGCAGATATCGCACTGACCCTGGACGGTCAGGAAGTCGCCCGAGCCAAGGTCAAGATGACCGTGCCCGCGGCCTTTACAGCCAGCGAAAGCTTCGATGTCGGCACCGACCTCGGTTCCACTGTTTCCCGTGATTACTTCGAGCGAAGGCCGTTCGCGTTTGAGGGCCAGATTAAGCAAGTCTCGGTTGAGCTTAAGTGAGCGAGGTGGCCCGGCCACCTCGCGATGCCGCTTGCTTCTCTCGGTAATTTCTCAAAACTTCTCTGGCGGTTCGGGCGTGCAGGGGCTACATCTCGTGTTGAGCTGGCTCGCGATGAGGGGGACCCGTGTGGGGACTCGGGAATGACGGGCTGGCGGTTGACCGACGAGACACTCCGATGCCCAGCACACTTCGCTACGACGCCTCAGCTGCCCTGCCCTTTATTCAGCCTGCGGCCTTGCGCGGGTTGAAACCGTCGCTGGAGGCAGCCCGGGCGGAGACAGTGGCCGATGTGGCGGATCTGAGGCAGAAGCGAAAGATTCCGGAGGACAAGCTGCCGCTCGATGCAGGGTTTATTGAGTTGCCGACGGAGCTGCTGGCCGGGGGAGCGGACAAACTGCTTTCGCGGATCGAGGCGTCGGCGAAGCGGCTGCGGGAGCAGATCGACATTCTGGTGTCGCTCGGGATCGGCGGGTCGTACATGGGCCTGCGGGCGATCTTCGAGGCGGTGTGCCACCCCTATCACAACGATCTGACGCGGGCCGAACGCGGCGGCGTGCCCCGGCTCTACTTCGAAGGCGACAACGTCGACAACGACTCGGTGCACGGGTTGCTGCAGCTGCTGGCCGCTCATTGCAAGAACCCCAAGGAACTGACCGAGCGCTGGGGCATCTGCGTCATCAGCAAGTCGGGCGGCACGCTGGAGACAGCTGCGGCGTTCCGGATTTTTCGCAATGCCCTCGATGCGTATTACGGAGCCAGTTCGGACTTGGCCCGGAATCTGGTCGTGCCCATCACGGGCGAAGTTGGGAAGCTGCGCGATGTGTCGAACGCGGCGAAGTACCCCGATGTCTTCCCGATTCCGGACGGCGTCGGCGGGCGGTTCTCGGTGCTGACGGCGGTCGGGCTCTACCCTGCAGCTGTGCTGGGCGTCGACATCGAAGCGATGCTGCGCGGGGCGGCCGATATGACCGAGCAGTTCAAGACGGCTCCGCAGGGCGAGAACCCGGTGCTCGACTATGTGGCTGTGTGCCATTTGTTGGAGCGAGATCGCGGGCTGAAGAACCGCGTTCTGTCGACATGGGGCAAGCGGCTGGAGGCGGTGGGGCTGTGGTACGACCAGCTGCTGGCAGAGAGCCTCGGCAAGCACGAGCGCGGGGCCTTCCCACTGACGGTGGTAAACACCCGCGACCTGCACAGCCGTGGACAGCAGCACCAGGAGGGGGCGAAGGACAAGCTGATTACGAACCTCATCGTCGAGAAGCCCGCGACCCCGCCGGTGGCCCTGCCGAAGACCGCTGATGATCACGATCAGCTGAATAAATACGCCGGGAAGACGATCCCGCAGATCCTGGCCGCCGCGACAGCCGGGACCAATCAGGCCTATGCCGAAGCGGGCCGACCGACGGCGAGCCTGATCCTGCCGTCGCTCGATGCGTACGCTCTGGGGCAGGTGTTCCAGTTCTTCATGCTGGCCACTGTCGTCGAAGGCCGACTGATCGGGATCAACCCCTACGGCCAGCCGGGAGTGGAGGCGTATAAGAAGAAGACGGTCGCCAATCTGGGCGGGTGAGGGGCGAGGCTGATGGCTTGTGGCGGATAGCTGATGGCCAGAAGGGGGGCAGCTCGGGCGTGGGCTTTGGCCGGGCGAACTCTCTACAATAAGCGGGTGTCATTTGTGTGGCCGCGTTGTGATGCGGCGGTGGTGAGGTGAGGAGCTGTGATGCGGTTTACGAAGATGCAGGGGGCGGGCAACGATTACGTGTACATCAACGCGTTCGAGGAGAAGTTGCCTGCCGACTTGCCGGAACTAGCCCGGAAGATCAGCGACCGGAACTTCGGCGTCGGCGGAGATGGGATGATCCTCGTCTGCCCGTCTGAGCGTGGTGATGCCCGGATGCGGATGTTTAACAACGACGGCAGCGAGTCGGAGATGTGCGGCAACGGCGTCCGCTGCGTCGCCAAGCTGGTGCATGATCATGGCATCGCCCGCAAGCCGGAGCTGAAGATCGAAACCGGTCGCGGGGTGCTGACGCTGCAGGTCTTCCCGAATGCTCAAGGGAAGGTCGAACGCGTCCGCGTGAACATGGGCCAGCCGATTCTGGGGGCCGCTGAGATCCCGACGACGCTGTCCGGGCCGCGCGTGGTCGATGCCCCACTTCCGATTGCAGAGTGGGTCGCCAATTCGCCTGCCTGGTTCGCAGAGTGTGGGCTCGATCCGCGGATCACCTGCGTCAGCATGGGGAACCCGCACTTGGTGCTGTACTGCAAAGACGTTTCACGCGTGCCTCTGACAGCGATCGGGCCAATTCTCGAAAACGCAGCTGTGTTTCCACGACGGATCAACGTTCATTTTGTGCAGGTCCACAGCCCGACCGAAGTGACGATGCGGACCTGGGAACGCGGCAGCGGGATTACGCTGGCCTGTGGGACCGGGGCGTGTTCGGTGGCTGTGGCTGGGGTGCTGACCGGACGGACCGGGCGGAAGCTGCTGGCTCATCTGCCGGGTGGAGACCTGGAACTGGAGTGGCCAGGCGACGACGAGTCTGTGTTTATGACGGGGCCAGCGACTGAGGTGTTTCAGGGAGTGTGGCCGGGGTGAGGCCCATGGCACTGACTGAAGGTCCAGGCCGCGTCACATCGCTTCGGAAACTCTCGAAATGTCCAACGTGGCTGGCCCTCGCTGCCGCCTTGGGGTGGTAAGGTCCGTGTCGCTGGTCGTGACACTGCCGAGGAATGGCGGGCTGTCTCTGGTGTTTTGAGAATTGGGTCGTGGCATGCGAACTGGACGAGTACATCAGCCAGATCCGCTCTTGAGCCCCGGTGGTCAGAAGGGGCGTTTGTTATTTCTCTTCGTGGTGCTGGCATTCATGCTGTACAGCATTCACTGGGCATCGCAGGGGCGGCATTGGGCGTGGTTGGTTCGCCCGCAGCCTGAGTCATCAGACACCGTCCCCGAGCTTCGCGAGATCGAGTTAAAGCCAAGGTCTCAATGATTAAGCGGATGTCGAGAGTCATTTGAAGAGCGGTTCAACCCTTTTAGAGATCGATCAACCTGCCGATCTCCAATTCTCCGCGAGCGGCAACCATCGTTCAGAAGCAGGATCAGTCAAGGTCGAGCAGAATGGGGAGTCGATCCCGGTGGGACCGTCGAGTTGTTGAATCGCACCACGCGGGACCTCCGGGGCAAACCGTACAAATTTCAGGCAGAAGTCTCTTTCAAATGACTAGTGGTCGCGTGTGCAGATGTTGGGGTGGCTCTCTCACCGGGCTTTGATGACAATCAGTAAATCTGCATCTTGTTCGCAGCTGAGGTGATCTGGCAGCTGCTGATTTCGTCCTGATCCGCTGTTGTTGTCGCCGGCGTCTGTCTCCTTGCGACTGTCTGTTTTCTGGTTCTTCAATGTCATCGACCACTCCCGCGGAACCGTCCCCAGGTCACGGTTCCACTCCCGGCGGAAGTGCCGCCGGGCACGCTCATCACACGAGTCCCTGGATCTGGGTGATGTGCCTGACCGGGGTCGATTACTTCAGTACCCTGGGATATCAGCCTTCGATCGCGTTTGAGGCGACGGGCCGATTGTCCCCATTGGCAACGCTGTTTCTGGTGTTTGTCACGCTGGCGGGCGCGGTGCCGATCTACAGTCATGTGGCCAGTTCCTCTCCCTACGGGCAAGGGTCGATCGCCATGCTGGCGCGGCTGGTCCATGGATGGGGCGGAAAGCTGCTGATTCTAGTGCTGCTGGGTTTTGCGGCGACGGACTTCGTGATTACGAAGACGCTGTCCGCAGCGGACGCGGCGGAGCATTTGATCCACAACCCGCTCTGGCATAACTCGCCTGAGTTTTTGCACAGTCAGGTGACGCTGACGATGATGTTGCTGGTGATGCTCGGGGCCGCGTTCATGCGCGGCTTTGCCGAAGTGATCGGCCTCGCCGTGGTGATTGTGGCGGTGTATCTGACGCTGAACCTGATTCTTGTCGAGGAGTGTCTACGGTACCTGGCCGGACACACGGAGCTGGTTACCCACTGGTTTAACGCAGTGGCTGCTGGAGACTGGCGAATCGCGACACATGTGCCAGTTTCCGGGACAGGCTGGGGCACGATCATTCTGCTCTGCTTTCTGTTCTTTCCGAAGCTGGCGCTGGGGCTCAGCGGATTTGAGACGGGAATCGCAGTCATGCCGCTGGTCCGAGGGGAAGGCCATACCACGGAAGAGCAGCTCGCTGGACGAATTCGCGGAACTCGTAAGCTTTTGCTCACAGCCGCGATCATCATGTCCTGTTTTCTGATCGCATCATCGTTTATCACGGTGACGCTCATCCCCGCGGAGGAGCTGATCGCGGCTTCGATCCCGGGGGAGGAGGTCGATACCTCACTGGCGGATGGAACGACTCATGTGGTTCCCGAAGTCGCGACCGAGATTCCGATCAAAATGCATCCAGCTGGCAAGGCGGCGAACCGTGCCCTGGCGTACATCGCCCACGGCCAGAGTCCCACGCCGATCTCGCCGATATTTGGCGAGGTATTCGGGACGATCTACGACATCAGTACGGTGGTGATTCTGTGGTTTGCCGGTGCGAGTGCGATGGCGGGATTGCTCAACCTGGTGCCGCAATATCTGCCCCGGTACGGGATGGCTCCAGAGTGGGCGTCAGCGACACGGCCACTGGTCCTGTTGTTTACCGTGATCAACCTGGTTGTGACATGGATTTTTGACGCGGATGTCGTTGCTCAGGGAGCAGCATATGCGACGGGCGTGCTGGTTCTGATGTCGAGTGCCGCCATTGCCACCGTGATTGAGACCTATAACGAGAGAACGGGTTCGTGGTTTAATCGCTGGCCGTGGGCTTACTCGATGATTGGGGTGCTGTTTCTGTACACGACGATTGCCGTCATCATCGAGCGGCCGGGCGGAATCAAGATCGCCAGCTTCTTTATCATCGCGATTATTGCGTCGTCAATCTGGTCGCGAACGATGCGCAGCACTGAGCTGCGGTTTACGGGATTCCGTTACAAGGATGATGAATCGCATTTCCTGTGGGACAGTATGCGACATCTGGAATTTCCAATCCTTGTGCCGCACCGTCCCGGAGGCCGCGATCTGGCCGAGAAGGAAGCCAGTATCCGTCAGGAACACCACCTGACCCCCGATGATCCGATTGTCTTTCTGGAAGTCGAACGCGGCGATGTCAGCGAGTTCTGGCAATCCCCCGAAGTCGAAGTCATTCAGGAAGGTGGGCGCATCATCCTGCGTTTCCAGAAGGTCTCATCGATCCCCCACGTCATTGCAGCTGTGGGGCTGGAGTTGTCCAAAACCGGGCACCCCCCGGAGATTCACTTCGGCTGGTCGAACGAAAGTCCACTGTCGGCCAATATCAGCTTCGTGCTGTTCGGAGAAGGGAATGTGCCGTGGATGGTGCGTGAGCTGATCCGCAAGGCCCAGTCTGATCCCACCAAGCAACCTCGCGTGATCGTGGGTTAAGTGCTCCGCTGTTAGCCTGAAGGTTCCTACATGTTCAGCCCCAAAAGAGTCGTCGAGAAACAGGCCACGAAGCTGCGGTTTCCGATCCTGCTGGCGATCACAGGTAGCTTGTTTGTTTTCGATATGTTCATCCCGGATTTTCTGCCATTCGTGGATGAGATCCTGCTCGGGCTGGTGACAGTCGTGCTGGCCAACCTCCGCAAACGCAAAGATCCCGAAGTCATTGTCCAGGAGCCAGAACGCAAAGCTTAAGCCCCGGGCTGGGAGATGCTGAGATACGTCCTTTCGGAATGAGGCCTAGCTGGCTGTCCGTTCGATACAGACTTTGAGGATATCCCGCGATGAGTGTCTCCCACTTCCTGCGAGTTCTTGTGCTGGCCATTGTTGTCTGTGCGGGAGGTCGGTGTTGTTTCGCTCAGACGGAGTTTGAATTTGGTCCGCTGACTGAGTTGCGAACCAACGAGGGGCGGATGTCGTTCGGGGCAATCGTCAGTGTCGATGTGGTTTCCTGGTCAGCTCCTGATGCGAAGGATCTGCTGATCGCGCGTTTGTGGGACGGCGTGTACCTCTATCCGTCACGGGATCTCCAGACGATTGGGGAGCCGATTCGTCTGTGCGATCAACTGGGGCATGTCGTGCTGATGGTCGAGCCAGTTGATTGGGACGGAGATGGACATCAGGAAGTGGTCGGCACCGACCGGCAGGGAAACGTCTCGCTCCTGAAGCGAGTAGGAGAGTTTCCGAATATCCGATTGGAAGTCGCTCAGAAGCCACTCCTCTCTGCGGACGGCATTCCCTTCAACATTCCCTTTGTGAATCCGAAGTATCGGTTGTCGCCCAATCCTGAGGCGATCTGGCCAGAGGGCTTTAATTACACCTACCCCACGATCTATCGCACCGCTGACAAGCAGTGTGACGGATTGATCTTCGGGGATTGGGGAGGCGAACTGTGGTACATGCCGCAGGTTGGCGTGAAAGAGGGCCTGCCCGAGTATTCCGGGCGGCGGTACCGGAAACGGAGTGGACAGGAGTTCGCTCGGCCGAAGTCGCTGCTCGCTGATGAACACGGCGAGACTCTGCTTCTGGGGCAGGCTCAGGAGTTCCAGCATCGGTACCCCGGGGGAGCATCTCGACCGGTGATGTATCGCAACGGTCAGACTCGCTCCGATGATCTTCTGGTGTTGTGTGGGATGGTGGGGAATGAGTTTCGTTACCTGCAGCGGATTAAGTCGGGCGCCGATGGGGAACCCGTCTTCCGGGAGCTGGGTGAGGTGACGATCGAGGGACTGCCTGATGATGGGTACGACGCATATAACTATCACGGTGTACTGGCGGTGATCGGAGACGGTGAAGATCCTGATCTGCTGCTATCTCGCGGCTGTGATCTGGCGATATGCCGGAACCTGAAAGTCCCCGGGCCGAAGCCGCAATTCCGGTTCGATCGCTGGGTGAGCGGACGTGATGTCCCGACGCGGGGGTATAACTTTACTGAAGTACTGAAGACGCCTGAGGGACGACGGTATCTGCTGGAGAACGACTCGCAGTGGTCATTCCGTGAACTGCTGGTAGCAAACGGCGTTCCTCAGCTCTCGTCCGAGCGATCTCCCCTGTTCGATCAGAACGGAATCTTTCGCGTCGATGGAGATACCGACGCTCAGCACCTGACCAAATGGGGCTTCCATCGGGCGGCGCTTTGGGACTATGACGGCAGTGGACAACAGCATCTTGTTGCGGGAACCGACAAGGGCTGGTTGTACCTGCTCCGATTGGAACGTCCGCTGGGGGAGAATGGTCGGTTCGAGTTTCGCTCGTTTGGGCCGCTGCGTGACTCAAACGGAGAAATCATCCGCATACACCATCGTGTCGTGGCTGCTCCCATCGATCTCAATCACGATGATCGGCTCGATCTAGTACTGGCTGGAGCGACCTATGGATTCGGTGACCCACGGCCAGGCAGCGGGATCTATTACGTCCTCAATCGTGGTGAGGCTGCGGATCACACGCCGATTCTCTCACAGGTCGCACGTCTTGAAACAGTCGGCCACGTTCACCCCGATTTCATCAATCTGCATGGCCAACTGCAGTCACTCGATTTACTGGGTAATGGAGAACGGCTGGTGTTGGTGGGGACCCAGCAAGGCGACGACTTTCGGACTTATGCCTATCGTCCAGCTAAGGATCGAATTGCCCTGGAACACACCGGAGCTGTCTTGCCGCCAATTTCCATTGAGGAACGATTACTCGATCTCAATGGGGATGGCCGGTGGGAATACATCCGCAGCGGTGGTGAGTCGCTGATCCCGAAGTATGGCAGCCTGAATATTCGGGCAAAGGCGCAGTAGCGTCCCCTGCTCGGCCAATGCTCTACTTGAGCGGACTCGCTCGTCTGACCATGACGAGATGTATCGCGGAGATGATCGCTCCAATTCCCGCGAGTGCCAGGTCCTTCTGCGGGTCCCAGAGATCGCCCTGCTGGCCGTTATAGGACTCGGCATAGTGTGGGGCAAAGAGCATGGCGATGGCCCACTCGACGATCTCGTAGATCGCTCCAATGGCGAGGACGATTGAGATCGAAAGTCCCGCTGTCCACCAGCGGCTTGTGAGCCCTTGCTGTTGGATCAACTCCCATGCGGGCGGCACGAAGAGGATTCCCGACGCCAGATGAACCAGTCGATCGTAATGGTTCCGCTTCCATCCAAAGACCTCTGAGAGCGACATTCCGCACAGCTTTTCGCACCACTGGTCATACGGGACAAACGAGTAGATCCAACGAGCTCCGATCAGATGCAGCCAGATAAATGCGAGCAGACACACGATTGATGATGTGGACAACGCACCCCGTTCCGCCACGACTCCCAGGGCGACCAGTCCAATAACCGTGGGGACATGCTGGAGACGCAGCTCCGAAGGATAGGGAGCCTCCCAGAACGATGCCGCCGTGGCCACGAGTGTGGCGACCAGCAGCAGCCACAGCAGCTTGCGAGATGAAGACATGAGGCGTGCCGCGGTGGGATGTGGCGGAATGTTTGTCGATCGAAGGATAACGAACTCATTGTTTCCTGGGTTCTCCGAGTTTTCCATTTCGATTCAATCTTCGTCGTCCATCGAGAGCGGGAATTACCGTCTCCCTCGACCGATCACTGTGCTTTGATAGGATATGGGACCAGAACCGAATGGGTGTCGGCAGCCGGCTGGCCTCAGGGATTTTCACCAGGAGAAGTGACGTGCGCTGGATGGTTTGGCTTTTGTTCATGTGTTGTTCCGTCTCGGCAATGGCCGAGGAAAAGGTCGTGGCTCCCAAGCGGCGGGCCAGGCCTGCTCAGATGTCGATTCAGTCACCCGCGAAGTGGGTCTGGTTGAAGTCTGGCGACAAGCTCGCCCCTGAGATCTACCTGCGGAAAGAGTTCACGATCAAGGGGCCGATCTCCCGTGTTCGTTTATATGGTGCAGTCGATAACGCGATGGTTGTATTTATTGATGGTCAGCCTGCGTTGAGCCACGAGGGCTGGACAGAGGCGGGCTTTAAGGATGTGACGAAGGCCTTTGCGAAATCGGCTCCTGGTGACAAGCATGTCATCGTGATCGAGGCGAAGAACTCCGGCGACGATAATCCAGCGGGTGTGCTGCTGAACCTCGTCTTCGAGTCGAGCCGCGGGACCTGGAATCTGGCGACCGATGAGAGCTGGCAGGCATCCACTCAGCGAGCCGATGGTTGGGACAAGCCCGACTTCAAGGGCGAGGGCTGGAAATCACCTGATATCATCGCCGATTTGACCGGTGGTCCCTGGGGCCTCACAGCTGCGAAGCTGCTGGCACAGGGCAACATGCGCGCCGCCACTTCGACTCCAATCGAGAATCTGAAGATCGCGAAAGACTTCCGCGTCGAGTTGCTCTACTCGGTTCCGAAGGAAGAAGAGGGTTCGTGGGTCAATATGTGTGTTGACCCCAAGGGACGTCTGATCGTCTGTGACCAGTATGGCGGACTGTACCGCGTGACGCCCCCTGCCCTGGCCAAGTCGAAGGAAGTGAACACCGTCGGCGTGCAGGTCACGCAAGAGGGCGAAACCGTGCGAGTGACGGGACTCATCCCTGGTGGCCCCGCTGAAGCAGATGGACAGGTCTTTGAAGGCGACCAGATTCTCGCGGTGAGTGTCGACGGCCAGCGTGTTGTCGCCAAGAGTGCTGCCGAAGTGGAGTCGATTTTGACGGCCACGACACCTGGCGAGGTGTCGATCGAGTTTCCACCCGCCGAGGGCGAGACCGCTCCGGCGATCGTCAATCTGCCCCGCAAGCCACTGATCGTGTCGAGTGAGAAGACGCTGATCGAAAAGATCCCTGCCGACATCGGCGAAGCACAGGGACTGCTCTGGGCCTTCAACTCGCTCTACGTGGTCGTCAACAAGGGCGGCAAGTACGACAGCGGACTCTACCGAGTGACCGACAAGGATGGCGACGATGTCCTCGAATCAGTCGAACAGCTGCGCCAGCTGGCTGGTGGTGCGGGTGAACATGGTCCGCACGCCGTGTTGCTGACTCCCGATGGGCAGAACCTGTATGTCGTGATCGGTAACCAGACCAAGATGACCGAGATCAGTGCCTCGCGGGTTCCTCAGATCTGGGACGAGGACAAGCTGTTGCCGCGGATCTATGGTCGAGG
>CANJZR010000070.1 GCA_947479075.1 Planctomycetaceae bacterium | reverse complement strand
TTCGCCCGGGAGATAACCCCGATGAGTATCACGAGCTGCATGCGGTGGAGGCTGCCAACGGGCATCTGATCTGCCACATTCGCAATCACAACTCACCGAATGCCGGTGAGACACTACAAAGCGAATCGTCCGACGGAGGGAGAATCTGGAGCGTGCCGCACCCGATCGGAGTGTGGGGGCTGCCATCGCATCTGCTGAAACTTACAGATGGGCGGCTGTTGATGTCATACGGTCACCGTCGCTTCCCCTTTGGCAACCAGGTCCGTCTCAGCTCCGATAACGGTCAGTCGTGGAGTGATCCCCTGACTATCAGCGGTGACGGGGCGGGGGGAGACCTGGGATATCCTTCGACAGTGCAAGTGGCCGACGACACCTTCGTGACCCTCTGGTACGAGAAGATGTCGACCTCGCCGCTCTCCCAGCTGCGCCAGGCCCGCTGGCGACTGATCGATTGAAATTACTCGCTCATTCTTCACACATCCATACAACGTGATTCGTTGCTCTGAGCAAGCTCCGTCAATCTCAGGTGCGAGAGGTGACCCCAAACTCCAACAAGTTGATTGATCCAGATTAGTGCCCATCAGCGAAGATCAGTGTTCCCCTCCCATTCCCCTCCTTATCGCAAAGAACGCCGAGCTTTATCCCGGTGGGTGACTCCCGAACCTACCGTCGATTCCGAAACTCATCTGGAACTTTTCAGCCCGGACGGTTATCTAACCATGGGGGCCGCTTGTTCGGCCTTGCGTTGGCATAACTTCTGACCGGCCGGGACGATGGATCGTTCCGGAACTGTCTGCTGGAAATCGATCATGCGTTACCGAGTGAGTTTGGCATTGGCCGTGGTGCTGGGCCTGTGGGGAGTGATGCAATTGAGTGCGGAACCACCGGTGATCACCGATGAGCGGGCTCGGGCCGACAAGCTCTTTGCCGATGGCAACTATCGCGATGCTCTGGCCATCTACCGGTCGCTCGCCCTGGATTCCCAGAACACGGGCCCACAACTTCCTCATGACATCACACAAGTCGACAACTGCTACCGCAATCTTCAGCGTGACAACGAGATCGATGCCTATCTGGAGGAAGTCGAGAAGGTCCACGAAAAGAACTGGCGAGGCCTGAAAGCCATCGGTCAGGAGTGGATTTCAATTCCGGACTACGGGTACCTGATCGCCGGAAAGTTCCATCGCGGGAACTCCGAGTCTGGAGGCCAGTATGTGCAAGCCTCGTCCCGTGACCGCGTCCGGGCGCTTCAGATCTTTGAGAAGGCTCTGAAGCTGGTGGTCGCCGAACCGATCACCGAGATGAACCGGGCAGAAGTCGCTGACTTCTACAAACAGCTGGCCGACTTCGTCCTGAATGACCGCCAGGGAGGAGCGGCCTGGCAGCTGCAGTCAATGACGAACATCCCGGAGTTGCCCGATTACTCCAACGTGAACTACGGACGTTGGGGAAATCGCTGGGGCGGCAGCAAGGGGGCTCCGGTGGATGCCGAAGGGAATCCCGTCTTCTACACGGTTCCTGCATCGTGGGAAGCTGCGACATCGGATGGTCAGCGGTGGCGCTGGGCGTTGAACCAGGTGAAAGCGGTGAATGCAGCTCGCGCCGGTGAGGTCGATCGTCAGTTCGCTGACTTTCTGCACTCGCAATTCGGAGTGCAGACCCTGCGTGAAGGCGGCATCACACTGCCCGAATCGGACGGAAAAGATGGCGATCCGAATGCCAACCCATTTGCTCTCAAGACCCTGAAGGACAACGAGACGATCGCCCGGCTCGCAACGGGAGCCAGACGGATCACTCTACCCGATGAGTTCAATCCCATTGCGATCTATCAGCGGTTGGCCGAGGACCAGCAGCAGGGAGCCGGGGCTCTCGAAACTCTGGCTCAGATCGCCGAGGATCGCCAGCAGTACAACAAAGCCGCTGAGTACTGGGGCCAGATCATCAACCGCTTCGGGACCAGTGATACTCGCAAGCAGCGCCTCGATCAGATTGTTGGCAACTGGGGCCGATTCGATAACACACAATCACAGCCAGCGGGGAAGGACGCCACACTGGAGTTCATTTTCCGTAATGCGACCCGTGTCGATTTGACCGCACGGCGGGTGAATGTCTCCCAGCTGCTGGAGGACGTGAAGAAGTACCTGAAATCCAATCCGAAGGACCTCGATTGGAACGAGATGCAGATCGACAACATCGGCCATCGTCTGGTCGAAATGAATCAGCTCAAGTATCTCGAAGGCGACAAAGTCGAATGGGGACAGGACCTCGAACCCCGTCCCGAACACTTTGACCGCCGCGTGACAATCCAGACTCCGTTGAAAAAAGCGGGGGCCTACCTTGTTGAGGCGAAGCTGCGCGATGGCAACGTGAGCCGGATCATCGTCTGGCTCGACGACACTATCATCCTGAAGAAACCGATCGATAACGGCGTCTGGTACTACGTCGCCGACGCAGTAACTGGCAAGCCGATTGAGAAAGCCAATGTCGAGTTCTTCGGCTGGCGGCACGTCTTTGACGAGAAACGCAAACGGCCGGATGTCGTCGTCAAGAACTTCTCCGAGTTCTCCGACGCTCAGGGGCAGTTGACCCCCGATACGAAACAACTGGGGGATGATTACCAGTGGATCGTGATTGCCCGGACGAAAGACGGACGACTCGCCCATCTGGGCTTCAGCTGGACCGGGTTCGGTCGCCATCACTGGGATGAGTTGAACGAGTTCAAGGTCTACACCATTACCGACCGCCCGGTCTATCGCCCGGCGCAAACGGTGAAGTTCAAGTTCTGGCTCGGTCACTCGCAGTACGACCAGCCCGACAAGTCGCCGTTTGCCAATCAGAAGGTTCAAGTCCTGGTTCAGGATCCACAGGGGACCGAGGTCGCGAAGCAAATGCTGACGACCGACGAGTACGGCGGCGTCCTGGGCGAGTATGAACTTCCCAAGGGCGCACCGCTCGGGGCCTACTCGATTTCGCTGAATCACGGGCGGACCAGTGGAGGGGGTTCCTTCCGGGTCGAGGAATACAAAAAGCCTGAGTTCGAAGTCACCGTTTCCTCGCCCGACAAACCCGTCATGCTGGGCGAGAAGATCGAGGCCAAGGTCGTCGCGAAGTATTACTTCGGCGCTCCTGTGACCAATGCCAAGGTGAAGATCAAGGTCGAACGGTCGCCTCACAACAGCCGCTGGTATCCCGCCGCCCGCTGGGACTGGCTCTATGGCTCGGGCTACTGGTGGTTTGCGGGCGAATACAACTGGTACCCCGGCTTCCAGCGCTGGGGCTGCCTGCGACCGATGCCGCCGTGGAATCCCTGGAGCCCCGCACCGCCGGAACTCGTCGTCGACATGGAAGCGGAGATCGGCCCCGATGGGACGGTCGCTGTACCGATCGATACCGCACTGGCCAAGGCCCTGCACGGCGACGAGGACCACTCTTATAAGATCACCGCTGAGGTGACCGACGAGTCACGTCGCGTGATCACCGGCACGGGCGAGGTCCTCGTGGCCCGCGAACCGTTCAAGGTCTTCGCCTGGACCGATCGCGGCTTCTACAAAACCGGCGACACGATCAACGCCGAGTTCCAGGCTCGCACCCTCTCGGGTAAGCCCGTTGCAGGGAACGCCCAGCTGAAGCTCCTTCGCATCTCTTACGATGCGGACGGCCAGCCCAAGGAAGATGTCGCGCAGACCTGGGACCTCAAGACCAACGTAGAGGGCCGCGTTTCCCAGCAGATCAAAGCCACAGCTGCGGGGCAGTACCGATTGTCGATGACTGTCACCGACAGTGAAGGCCACGCGATCGAAGGCGGCCATCTCTTCTTCATCCGCGGCGAAGGCGCTGGCGACTCGATGTTCCGCTTTAACGATCTGGAAATCACCAGCCAGCAGGCCGAGTACAAGCCCGGTGACAAGGCTCAGTTCCAGATTTCGACCGACCAGGCCGAATCGACCGTCCTCTTCTTCGAGCGTCCGTCGAATGGCACCTACCGCGGGCGGCCCCAGCTGTTGTCGCTGAATGGCAAGACAACGACTCAGGAGCTGGAGATCGTCAAGAAGGACATGCCGAACTTCTTCGTTGAAGTGCTGACCATCAGCAATGGCAAGGTCCACACCGCGATTCGCGAGGTCGTCGTGCCACCCGAGCAGCGGGTCATCAACGTGGCCGTCAAACCTTCGTCCGAGAGCTACAAGCCCGGCCAGGAGGCGACCGTCGAACTGACGTTGACCGATGACAATGGCCAGCCCGTCGTCGGGTCTGTCGCGATGACAATGTATGACAAGAGTCTGGAGTACATCTCCGGGGGCTCAAACGTCGGCGAGATCCGCGAGTTCTTCTGGAAGTGGCGTCGCCATCACAATCCCAGCACTGAATGGAGTGCATCCCGCATGTTCTTCAATATGTTGAAGAACAATGAGATCGCGATGCAGATGCTCGGCGTGTTTGGTGATCTGGCCGAGATCGACGCAGAACGAGACAACCGGGGATTTGGGCGGGCTAAGGATAAGGCGGCAATGACACCGTTTAGAGCTCGGGCGATGCTCCGTGGAGGCCTTGCCGATGGAGCCGTTCCCGCCATGGCCGCACCAGCAGCCGAAGCTGGCGCGATGATGGAGAAGTCGGCCGTTTCCAACTTCGCAGCTGATGGAGAAGGCGGGGGTGGTAGTGCCGCACAACAATCCACCATCCGCACCAACTTCGCCGACAGCGCCTTTTGGAAGGGGGACATCACCACTGACGCCAGCGGTAAGGCGACTGTCAACCTGACGATGCCTGAGAACCTCACCGGCTGGAAGGTCCGGGCCTGGGCCTTTGGGGCTGGGACTCGCGTCGGCGAGGGATCGGTCGAGGTCGTGACCGTCAAGAATCTCCTCGTCCGCTTGCAGGCTCCCCGGTTCTTTGTCGAGAAGGACGAGGTGGTTCTCTCCGCCAACGTCCACAACTACTTGAAGGACACCAAGAAGGTCAAAGTCGAGTTCGCGTTCGACGGCAACGTGCTGACACCGATTGACGCAGCTCTCGCCACGCAAGAGATCGATGTGCCCTCCGGTCAGGATGTGCGAGTCGACCTGCGCGTGAAGGTCACGAGCGAAGGGCTGGCCAAGGTTACGGTGAAAGCCCTGACCGACGAAGAGTCAGACGCCATGCAGATGACCTTCCCGGCCTACGTGCATGGGATGCTCAAGACCGAATCGTTCAGCGGAGCCCTCCGCCCGAACGAGACGACCGGTCGTATCGAGTTCAATGTCCCGTCCGAACGCCGTCCGGCTCAGACTCGCCTCGAAATCCGCTACTCGCCGACTCTGGCGGGAGCGATGGTCGATGCGTTGCCGTACCTTGTTGATTACCCCTATGGCTGTACGGAGCAGACCCTCAATCGGTTCCTGCCGACGGTCATGACGCAGCGAGTGCTGCAGCATATGAAGCTCGACCTGAAAGCCATTCGTGACAAGCGGACGAACCTGAACGCTCAGGAAATCGGTGACGATGCCCAGCGAGCTGAGGATTGGAAACGCCTGACCAAGAACTGGCACCAAGAGGCGAAGAACCCCGTCTTCGACGAAGACGAAGTTGCCCGCATGGCCAAGCAGGGGGTGACCGATCTCATCGCGATGCAATGCAGCGACGGAGGCTGGGGCTGGTTCAGTGGCTGGGGCGAACGCTCCTGGCCGCACACGACAGCCACCGTCGTTCATGGTCTCCAACTGGCGGTTAAGAATGACATCGCGCTGCCTCCAGGAGTTCTGGAGAACGGCATCGCATGGTTAAAGCGTTACCAGACTGAGCAGATCACCCTGCTGCAGGAAGGGGAACGCCATGAGAAAGACCCGAAACGCGAGCTGCCCTATAAGTCGCAGGCCGACAATCTGGATGCGTTGATCTACTCGGTCCTCACTGATCAGGAATCCGATCCCACCGCGACGAAGGGGGAAGCCAACACCTCCGAGATGCGACGGTTCCTCTACCGAGACCGCACGAAGCTCTCGCTCTACGGGGCGGCTCTTTACGGTCTGGCGCTGCATACTCAGGGCGAGATTGAATCTCGCGACATGATCATCCGCAACATCGACCAGTTCGTCGTCACCGACAAGGAAAATCAGACGACCTACATCGACTTGCCCGATCATGGCTCGTACTGGTGGTACTGGTACGGTGACACGATCGAGGCCAACGCCTGCTTCCTGAAGCTGCTCACTCGTGTGAATGCTCAGGATCCACGGGCCAGCGGATTGGTCAAGTACCTGCTCAACAATCGCAAGAACGCCAGCTACTGGAGCAGCACTCGCGACACAGCCTTGTGTATCGAGTCGCTGGCTGAGTACCTGGTGGCCAGCGGAGAAAGCCAGCCGAATCTGTCGGTCGAAGTCTGGATCGATGGCGAGAAGAAACAGACGGTCGAGATCACTCCCGAAACGCTGTTCAGCTTCAATAATAAGCTGGTCATCGAGGGAGAAGCCTTGACCACCGGCAAGCACGTCATCGAACTCAAGAAGACTTCGACGAAACCTGGCTCGGCCAGCCCGCTGTACTACAACGCTTACCTCACCAACTTCACGCTCGAAGACCCGATCACCGCAGCTGGTCTCGAAGTGAAGGTGAACCGCAAGTTCTACAAGCTGGTTCAGCGCAAGGACGCGACAGCCACGGTGCAGGGCTCACGCGGGCAGGCGATCGATCAGAAGATCCTCAAGTACGATCGGACCGAACTGGCGAGCCTTTCCGAGGTCACCAGCGGTGACCTGATCGAGGTCGAACTCGAGATCGACTCCAAGAACGACTACGAGTACCTGCTCTTTGAAGACCTCAAAGCTGCTGGCACGGAGCCGGTCGACGTGCGGAGCGGTTACATCCCGAGTGCCCTGGGGGCCTATGTGGAGTTCCGCGATGAGCGAGTCTGCTTCTTCGTCCGACAGCTCAGCCGTGGCAAGCACAGCATGAGCTACCGAGTGCGTGCCGAGATCCCCGGTCAGTTCAGCGCCTTGCCCACGCGGGCCAGTGCGATGTACGCCCCCGAGATCAAAGCCAACTCCGACGAGATGAAGCTCAAGATTCGCGACGCTGAGTGATTCACCTACCCCTTTCCCCCACGGCGGAATTGTCTATGCCCATAGACTCCAACGTGGGGGAGAGGATTAGGGGGCGGTAACGTCTTCTCGCGATCGAACACAATCGCATCGCTCCTCCCCTGACGCTACGGGCCACGAAACTCACCCTGTTCCCCTGACTCGGGCTGGCAGCGATACGTCGACTTTCTATGATGGCCGGCACGTGAGTTTCTCGTCCTTGTGGTGAGTTTGGGTGTCCGCTTCTGTCTCTGTTGCCTCTGACCAAGCGAAAGCTACCGCTGCCGTGGCTCCCCAGCCGTCGAATTGGACGTTGCTGCGCCGGCTGATCGGAATGGGATTTGAGTACCGTCGCGGCTGCGTCGAAATGATTGCGATGCACCTCGGTCTGGTGGCATTGACGTTGAGCGGCCTGGGACTGACGGGATTGGGAATCGATTACATTCGCTCGGTGATCGAGCCGGGCAGTGCGATGCCGCAGTGGCCATTCGGGATTGTGCCGCCCGCCAGCTGGTCTCCGATGCAGGTCGTCCTGGCCATCTCTGCTGCAGTCATGTTCGCTGGCGTGCTGACCGCGATGCTGCGTTACTTTGCCGCGATCGCCGCCGCCAGGTTGACTCAGCGCGTGTTGTTGCGGCTGCGGTCGGATGTCTATGAGAAGCTGCAGCAGCTGAACTTTGATTTCTATGACTCAGGAGAGAGCAGCTCAATTATCAACCGCGCGGCAGGAGATGTCAGCTCGGTCCGCAGCTTCGTGGACGGAGTCATCATCAAGGTCCTCAGCGTACTGCTGACGTTGATCGTGTACCTCATTTATATGCTTAAGGTTCACGTCCCGCTCACGCTGGTCTGTCTGAGTACGACACCGCTGTTGTGGTGGGGAGCCAGTCGATTCTCGCGAATCGTTCAGCCCGCCTATCGCAAGGCGAGTGAACTGGGCGACGCCATGGTACGAACCCTGGTGGAGAACCTGCAGGGGATCCACGTGGTCAAAGGGTTCGCCCGCGAGCCCGAGGAGATCGAGCGGTTCCGCAAGGCCAACGATGCCATCCAGGACGAAAAGGAATCGATCTTCTGGATGCTGAGTACATGGCAGCCGACGATCGGCTTCCTGACCCAGGTCAACATGCTGATCCTGATCGGCTACGGCGGGTGGCTTGTGATCCAGGGGGAGATGGCCCTCGGATCGGGGTTATTCGTGTTTGCCAATCTGCTGCATGAGTTCGCGAATCAGGTTAGTCAGATCACAGCTGTGGCAAACACGATCCAGGCCAGTCTGGTGGGCTCGCAGCGGGTGTTTGAAGTGCTCGACTCGCCGATCAAGATCGTCAGCCCGCCCAACGCGATTGCACTGACCAGAGCCCGTGGTGAGATTGTCTTTGATCGTGTCACATTCGGGTATCGGCCGGAATCTCCCGTGCTGCGCGATGTCAGCTTCACAGTCCGCCCCGGAGAGTCCCTCGCGATCACCGGAGAGACTGGGGCAGGAAAGAGTACGCTGCTCAGTCTGCTCATGCGTTTTTACGATGCGGATCAGGGGGCAGTTCGCGTGGATGGTCATGATGTTCGCACGCTGGAGATCGACTCACTCCGCAAGAACATCGGTCTCGTCTTTCAGGAGGCGTTTCTGTTCAGCCATACCGTGGCTGCCAACATCGCGTTTGGTCGTCCCGACGCATCGTTGACTGAGATCCAACGTGCCGCCCGGATCGCCTGTGCGGATCGATTTATCGACGAGATGCCCGACCAGTACGAGACCCTCGTCGGGGAACATGGAGCGAATCTTTCGGGTGGTCAGCGGCAGCGCCTGTCGATTGCACGGGCTCTGTTACTGGACCCGCCGATCCTGTTGTTCGATGACGCAACAGCCTCGGTCGACCCCGAGACCGAACACGAAATCCGCGAGGCTCTCGATTCCGCAATGCAGGGCCGCACGACGCTCGTCGTGTCCAACCGCCTGAGTACTCTCCGTCGAGCCGATCGGGTCCTCGTCCTGGAGAATGGCAAAGTGACCGCCATTGGTCATCACGGTGAACTGATGCACTCGAGCGCCTATTACCGCCGCCTGGCTGAACTGCAGTTTGCACTCAGTGAATAGATCCTACTCAGGATCAATCAGCGTTCGCGGCCAGTCTCACACCGCTCTGGTAAGTGGATGTGTGATTGTCTGGCACAAAACGTACGCGATCTACTCCTCGGTGAAGTGCTTCATTCCCATGAATTCCTCTTCCTTTCAATCATGACAGATTCAGAAAACGCTGAAATCCGCCATGGCTCAGGAGATGGGCGCTAGGTCAATGGGGGTCAAAGCTCGGGACTGGTTCAGTTCCTCGGGCAACCTCGAACGTATCGAGTTCCAGCCCGCCCGCATCGTCGTGCCTGAACTGTCGCTGGTGTGATGCATTTAATCCGCACGAACGGAACTGGCTGCGCAATCTGTCGTGAAATAGCAGCAGGTTCCTGCTTCACGCCACGCTGTCGCCAATCACAAGGTAAATCCTCAGTAGGGCATGGGCGTTCCGGAATGCCCCTCAGGAGTCGAAGATGCTTCCCAGTCAGAATAACCCGGTTACCGCCCAGCGAGAAACGGCCAAGCCGACGACTCGTCCGTCCGGTGCATCGCTGCAGCGTGTCCTCGACACGAAGGTCGCGAAGCGTATGTCGGAAACGAAAAGTTCCCGAATTCTGATTGTGGATGACGAGGAGTTAAACGTCCGGATTGTTCGTAAGTATCTGACGGATGCCGGATATACAAACTTTGTCACGACTTCTGACTCGACCGAAGCCGTCGACCTGATTCGCAACGAACGCCCCGATCTGGTCCTCCTGGACGTGATGATGCCCGAAGTGAGCGGCATCGACATTCTGCATCTGATGCATCTGGATGACCGACTGCACCATACCCCGGTTGTCGTGCTCTCCGCTGCGATGGACCGCGATGTTAAACACATTTGTCTGGAACTGGGTGTGTCTGACTTTGTGGGGAAACCGATTGATCCGATCGAGTTGCTTCCGCGAGTTCGAAACACACTGCTGAACAAGCAATACCGTGATCAGCTGTCGATGCATGCCGAGAAGTTGGAGGAGCAGGTCCACCAGCGTACCGCGGAACTGGCTGCTTCGCGTCAGGAAATCGTGCATTGTCTCGCCCGGGCCGCCGAGTATCGCGACGATGATACCGGTCACCATGTGATGCGGGTGGGGAAGTACGTGGGCGTGATCGCCCGCGAGATGAACTTCAATGAGTCACGAGTCGAGGTGCTCGAACTGGCGGCCCAGTTGCACGACATTGGGAAGATTGGAATCCCGGATGTCGTCCTGCATAAGCCCGGCAAACTCGACGACGAAGAACGCGAAACGATCAACAAGCATTGTGCCATCGGCAAGCAGATCATTCAGCCACTGACTCCGCACGAGTGGAGCATCTTCAAGAGTCATACCCGGCTGGGATCCAACCTGTTGCATGTGTCGAGTTCGCCACTGCTGATGCTGGCTGCACGGATCGCTCAAACCCACCACGAAAGGTTTGACGGAACTGGATACCCTCTTGGGCTCAAGGGCGAGGACATTCCCATCGAGGGACGCATGACGGCTGTGGCGGATGTCTACGATGCACTGAGTACCAAGCGACCCTATAAGGCGGCATTTGATCGAGAGAAGTGCTTTGAGATCATGTCCGAGGGGCGGGGGACCCACTTTGACCCGGTGGTTCTCGACGCGTTCTTCCGTCGCAGTGACGAGATCGTCCGCATCCAGATGGAATATATGGACCCGCAATATTCCATCAGCTGAGTCAGTCGCATCGACCAATCAAAACACCACGAGCCCGGAAGAATCTTCCGGGCTCGTGGCTTTGTCTGAGGAGAGTTAGTCCTTCTTGGCTGGTGCCTGCGCACTGTCAAGGAGGTATCGCATCAGGTCTCGCGTGTCCGCGGCATTGACCAGCTCGCCGAAGTTGGCGGGCATCAACGACAGTGGCGAGACGGTGACCGATTCAATCTCACTCTTGGGCAGTGAGAACTCCTTGCCGTTTCGATCGGCAAAGTAGAGCGTCTCGCCCTCTGTTCGACGGGGCAGGCCAATCTCAATCCGCCCCGATTCCAGTACGATCGTCGCGGATCGGAACGCGGAATCGACGTTTCGATTGGGAGCCAGAACGTCCTCCAGCAATCGGTCAAGTCCACGGACGCCCACACCGTCCAGCTGGGGACCAATCTTCTGGCCTTCGCCTCGCAGTTGATGGCATACGGCGCAGTTCTTCTTAAAGAGTTCCTGCCCGTGTTTGGCGTCGCCACCATTTGCGACGAAATCGGCTTTGCGTG
>CANJZR010000069.1 GCA_947479075.1 Planctomycetaceae bacterium | reverse complement strand
TGGGATGATCTGGAGCGGACTGCTGATTTACTGGGCCCATGATGTCTACCAGATTCGCATCGGTGATCGGGTGCTGTTCCGATTCTTTCCCGAGTGGTTCTACAGGATCTTCGGGCTGTCGTCCCGTCTGGCGGAGGGGATGGCTTGGCACTTCACGCTGATGTGGGGCTTTGCGTTTAACGGCCTGGCTTACGTGGCTTATACGTTCTTCTCGGGGGAATGGCGGCATCTGGTGCCCAATCGAAAATCGTTTCGAGAGGCCTGGATGGTGGTTCTGCACGATCTGCATCTCAGCTCTGTTGAGCCTCCCCGCCGAAAGTTCAATGGAGCCCAGCAGTTCGCCTATACCGGTGTCATCCTGATGGGAGCTGGTTCGCTGCTCACCGGTCTGGCGATCTACAAGCCGGTGCAGTTCGCCTGGGTGACGACAGTGCTCGGGGGCTACAAGTGGGCGCGTCTGGAACACTTTGCCCTGACGATTGGATACGTCCTGTTCTTTCTCATGCATATCACGCAAGTGATTCGAGCGGGCTGGAATAATTTCCGCGCGATGGTGACTGGGTATGAAGTGGTTGCAGAGCCCACTCCCAATAGCGAACTCACAGCGGCGAATTCCGCTTGCCATCCGGGCTCGATTTTCCAGCAGTGCCTGTGTGGTCTGTTGGTTCAGGCTCTGTCGAGAAGACACTCGCCGCGACAAGCCTCCATGAATCAAGACCCTGTATGGAGGGATTCCCATGTCGACCGCTGATCAGGATCTCCGGACTCTCACCCGGCGAAGCTTTACCACGGGGGGGATCGCCGCGCTGATCGGTGGATCGGGTCTGTGGTGGATGAAAAACGCCCGCCCGGATGACGGGATTCCCTGGCCACTGCGCAAGGTGTTGCAGTTCAATGAGCGACTGAGCCGAACGTACTATGGACCGGCAAGGCTCGCCCCGACCTACGACGTATCTCGCGCCAGAGACCCCCGCGTCAACGGACAGATCGGGCTGCGCAGTCCAATGGATCTGTCTCAATGGACGCTGGATGTTCTCAGCTCGGGGCAGAAACCAGTCGTCGAGCGATCGCTCCCGATCCAGGCGATCCACGAGATGCCACGCTATGAAATCGTGACGGAGTTCAAGTGTGTTGAGGGCTGGAGCGAGATCGTGCACTGGGCGGGAGCCCGGCTGTCCGACTTTGTGGAAACCTACGGGCATGAGTCGGCCTATATCTCACTCACCACACCGGATCGAGATTACTACGTTGGACTGGACCGGGAGAGTGCTCTGCATTCTCAGTCACTCCTGGCGTATGAGATGAATGGCAAATCTCTGACACTTGGTCATGGCGCGCCCCTCAGATTGGTCTGTCCCCTCAAGTACGGGGTGAAGTCGATCAAGCGAATTGGTGCGATCCAGTTCACTAACGAGCGACCCGCCGACTACTGGGCCGAACGTGGGTATGACTGGTATCTTGGACACTGAAGTCAGATCCCAAAACTGTTGGAATGAAGAACCCTCATCAGGAGTGCTGAATATGTTGCATCGACGAACGCTGGCCGCCGGTCTGCTCGTAATGTTGGGCATGTGTGTTTTTCCCGTTCTCATGGCGGCAGAGACTCCGCCGCAGGTCGGGGACAAGGCTGCAGATTTTGATATCGCCTCGGTCACCGGAGCGAAGGTACAGCTGTCAAAGGTCGCTTCTCAGGGCCCTGTTGTATTGATCGTGCTGCGAGGCTTCCCGGGTTATCAATGCCCCTTATGCAATCGTCAGGTTGGACAATTTCTGCAAGAGGCCGAGAAGTTCAAAGCGGCCGGGGCACAAGTCCTGCTGGTTTATCCCGGCCCCTCGAAGGGCTTGACCGAGAAAGCCCAGGAGTTCATCGCGAACAAAACGATTCCGGATCACTTTCAGCTGCTCCTCGATCCTGACTACGTCTTGACCAATGCCTATCACCTGCGCTGGGATGCCGCGGGGGAGACGGCCTATCCCTCGACATTCGTCATTCAGAAAGATCTTCAGGTGGTCTACAGAAAGGTGAGCCAGGAGCACGGCGGAAGAAGCAAACCGGAAGAGGTACTCAAAGCCTTGATGGTGAAATGACGTGGGAATGTGCCCTGCAACACATCACGGGAATGCTGAAGAATCACCCATCCGGTCCCGCATGATTGTGCACGCCGGGCTGAATGCCTGGCGTGCCCCTTAGGTGGCCGATGCAACTGGGCAGGTGGCGAACGCTGCTGCGTCAGTTTGCATGGTGAACTGTTCGAGTCGCTCAGTGATCTGGTGGTACAGCTCGGGCTTCCCCTCGAAGACTCCTTCAATCTCGGCCTGCCAGAGTCCGTTCGTGGCCAGATAGACAATCGCCAGGGTGACTGAATCCGCCTCGTCCCCCGGCTCGCTGGCGCGGAGCAGAGAGGTCAGGAAGTCTCTCCAGAGAACTCGCATCGTTTGATTCTGACGGTCTTCGACAGTGATGACGGTCATCAGTCGGTGAAATCGCTCGTCTCGCTCACCCGTGGCGAGCTTGAGATACGCCCGTGTGAGACGACCGGTTTTGACCGGATCGGCATCAGCCAGCTGTTTCCAGTCATCCACGAAACGGTGATACAAGTCCGCAACCAGCGCGTCCACCAGAAGTTGCTTGCTGGGGAAGTGATGCAGTAATCCCCCCTTACTGACGCCCGCACCTTTGGCGACTGCGTCCAGCGTCATCCCGGCTAATCCCTTGTCGAGGATGACTCTGGCAGCTTCGTCGAGCAACCGCTGACGCGTTTCCGCGGGCTGTCTGGTGGATATCACTGGAGTTTTCATAACACATTCCTAATCCACATGACTGTCGGGATGAATGGCTTGTAACCCATCGTGACCAGCATGAGCTTCCTGAACCTTGTGAGGCCGAAACCGCTCGCTCAGTCGTTGAATGACGGTATAGAACACGGGCACAAAGAAGATCGCCAGGAATGTGGCTGCGATCATTCCGCCGAACACAGCTGTTCCGAGTGAGCGACGGCTGGCAGCGCCCGCTCCATTCGCAATCACCAGCGGGAAGATTCCCAGGATGAAGGCGAACGAGGTCATCAGAATCGGCCGGAACCGCATTCGGGCGGCATCGACCGCAGCATCCACAATCGATCGCCCCTGGTTATGGAGGTCGCGGGCGAACTCCACAATCAAGATGGCATTCTTACTGGCCAGAGCAATGATCAGCACGATTCCGATCTGTGTGTAGATGTTGTTGTCCATCCCACGAATCGCGACAGCAGCCACCGTTCCCAACAGTGCTAGCGGCACGACCAGAATCACGGCTGCCGGCAGGAACCAGTCCTCATACTGGGCGGCGAGCACCAGATACACCATCAACACTGCCATGCCGAACACGTAAAACGCCTGCCCGCTGGCCTGCTTTTCCTGGTAAGACATCCCGCTCCATTCGTAGCCCATTCCCGGCGGAAGTTTCTCTCGCGCCATCTGTTCCATGATCTGCATGGCCTGGCCGGAGCTCACTCCCGGTTTGGCGTTCCCGTTGATCGTGACGCAGGAATACAAGTTGTACCGGGGAATCATTTGAGGTCCCGTTGACATACGCACCTTGGCGAACGCTCCAATCGGGATCATCTCCCCGGCGGTATTGCGGACTTCCAGTCGACGGATGTCGTCGGGCTGTCGTCGAAACTGCTGGTCGGCCTGGACCTGGACCTGCCAGGTACGACCAAACTTGTTGAAGTCGTTCACATAGGCCGACCCGAGCGAGACCTGCATCGTGGCGAAGACCGACTGAAGAGGGATTCCCAGGCTGGTCGCCTTCTCGCGATCGATGTCGACATACAGCTGGGGAGTGCCGGCCCGGAAGGATGTTTGCAGCCCCTGGAGTGAGGACTGCGCGTTACCGTCGGCGACCAGAGAGTCTCCCACCTGCTGCATTTGCTCCAGTCCCTGGTTGGCTCGATCTTGCAGTCGGAACTCGAAGCCCCCGGTCTGTCCCAGTCCTTCGATCGCGGGTGGGGGAAAGACGAACGCGACTGCTTCGGGGATCTGCGAGAGCCTTCCATACAGCCCACCGATGATGGCTTCCATCGATTTGGCGGGGTTCTTGAGCCGTTCCTTGCGGGGCTCAAAGGTCAGGAAGATGGTCACGGCGTTCGGGACGGTCGATCCGTCGAGCAGTGACATCCCGCCGATGGTGAACCAGCTTTCCACTCCGGGTGTACTGCCCAGGATGTCATTGAGTTTCGCAATGACCTGTTCGGTTCTCTCCAGCGAGGCGGCGTCATCCAGTCGTGCAGCCAGAATGGCGTAGCCCTGGTCCTCTGTCGGCACGAAGCTGGTCGGCAACTGGGTGAACCAGTAGCCCGTTCCTCCAGCAATCGCGATGAACAACACCATGGCCAGTGCGGAATGAGAGACAATCCACCGCACCATGCTGACGTAGATCCCCTCGAACCAGTCGTAGACGCGATTGAATCCGCGGAAGAAGAAGTTCTTCTTCTGGGTGGGGCGCAAGTAAACCGCACATTGCGCTGGCTTGAGAGTCACTGCGTTGATGGCGCTGATGACAGCGGTGGCTGCGATCGTGAGTGCGAACTGCTGATACAATTTTCCCGTGATCCCCGCCATGAAGACGGTCGGGACGAAGACCGCCATCAGAACGAGGGTGATCCCGATCACGGGGCCGATGACCTCGCCCATGGCTTTCACGGTGGCGGGGCGGGGGGCTAGCTTTCCGTGGTCGATGTGATGCACCGCGTTCTCGACGATCACGATCGCATCATCCACTACAATCCCGATCGCCAGGACCAGCCCGAACAGCGTCAGCATGTTGATGGAGTAGCCCATCGCCAGCATGGCAGCGAACGCCCCGATGATCGTCACGGGGACAGTCGTGGCTGGGATGAGTACTGCTCGCCAGTCCTGGAGAAAGAGCATGATCACGATCAGAACCAGGACGCCCGCTTCAAACAGCGTCTTATAAACCTCGTGAATCGACTCCTCAACAAACTCAGTCGGGTTGAAGGCGACGTTGTAAACGACTCCTTCGGGGAGGCTGAGTTTCACTTCCTCCATCTGCTTCTGGACAGCCTTGGCCACATTCAACGAGTTGGCACCCGGCAGCTGAAACACAGCCACACCAGCTGCAGGTGTGCCGCTGATTTCCATCCACGATGCATATGTCTGTGCCCCGAGTTCTATCCGGGCGACATCCTTGACCCGGATCAACCGGACTTCGCCGGCGGGGTCCTGGACCGATTTGACGATGATGTTTCCAAACTGTTCCGGGTCACTGAATCGCCCCTGGGTGGAAACAGTGAACTGGTTGTTCTGGCTGCTTTCGGCAGGGCGCTGACCGATCTGACCAGCTGCGATCTGAACGTTCTGTGCCGAGATGGCGGCCACGACATCACTGGCGGTCAGCTCGCGGGCCTTCAGCTTGTCGAGATCGAGCCAGATACGCATGCCGTAGCTGCTGCTGCCGAAGACCTGGGTATTGCCCACGCCGGGGACTCGACTCAGCGAGTCCTTGACCTGGATCTCCGCCAGATTGCTCAGGAACAGCCCGCCATGCTCCTTCTTCGTGGAGGTCAGGCCGATCACGATCACCATATTGGTCGATTGCTTCTGCGCGATGACGCCCAGTCGCTGGACCTCCTGTGGCAGTCGAGGCAATGCGGAGGCCACGCGATTCTGGACCAGCACTTGAGAGCGGTCGAGGTCCGAGCCCACTTCAAAGGTGACCGTGAGCGTGTAAGTTCCGTTGTCCGAGCAGACGGAGTTCATGTAGATCATGTTCTCCACGCCGTTGACAGCCTGTTCGATGGGGCCAGCCACGGTATCCGCGAGAACACGAGCATTGGCACCGGGATAGCTCGCGGTCACCTGCACCGTGGGAGGGGTGAGCTTGGGGTACTGCTCGACCGGCAATCCCATCAGAGAGACCGCCCCCACAATCATCGTGATGATGGCGATGACGTTGGCGAAGATGGGGCGATCGATGAAGAAACGATACAGCATGGGTTAACTCACTCTGCCAGCACAGCGGAGGTTGTGCCGCCGAGATTCGATCAAGCTCTGTGGGAAGTTGTGTCGGGCGCGTTTCTGGCGAGAAACGTTTTATGGGGACGGTGGCTTTGCATCATTGGGGGAATCCGTGGCGACCTTGCCTTTGGCCTCAGCTTCAGGCGTGGGCAACTTCGCGTTCACTTTCATTCCCGGTCGGACCTTGAGCAGGCCATCCGACATCACACGTTCGTTGGCCTTCAACTCACCTTGGATGACGCGGTAAGAGTCGACCGTATCCCCTGGAACAACGAGCCGTCGCTCGATGACATCCTCGGCATTCACGACGTAGATGTAGGCACCACTCTGGTCGTAGCCTAACGACCGTTCGGAAACCAGAATCGCATCGGGCAATTCCTCGGACGGAATGCGGAAGCGAACGAACATCCCGGGGATAATGAGCCCGGAGTTCTTGAACACACCGCGAATCTGCACGGTTCCTGTCCCCTCCAGCACGCTGGGGGCGATGTAGTCGATGGTGCCGGAAATCGAGAAGTCCCGTTGGTCACCCAGAGACATCGAAACAGGAATCGTCTGACTGTCTCCCGTGGAGCTGTAACGTGTTTTGACTTTGAGGAGATCGTTCTCACTGACAGCTGCGTAGGCGTAGATCGGGTCGACCCGCACGATCGTCGCCAGCGGAGTGGCAGCATCTGTGGTGATGTAGTTCCCAATGTCGAAGACCCGGCGGTCGATTCGACCACTGATCGGCGCCACAATCCGACAGTATTCCAGATCCAGTTCAGCAGTCCGGACCTCTGATTGGGCGAGCTTCAATGCTGCAGCGGCACTGAGCAAACCCGTACTGTAGTTTACCTCGGCCTGTTCAACCTCCGCTTTGGCCGCCAGCAGCTGGGCCTTGGCACTGTTGAGCGTCGCGGACGACTGATCAAATTCCTGCTTTGAGGATGCCTGTTTGGCCAGCAGGTTGGAGCGCCTTTCGTGATCCGATTGTGCCAGTGCCAGCTGCGACTCTCGCACGCTGAACTGAGCCTTGGCGATCTCCCTCGCCTTTGATTCATTGGCTTTTTTGACATTCGCCTCGGCCTCGTTGGCCTTAGCCTGGGCATACTGGAGTTTGACCTTGAACGGTTCCTCGTCGATGACGAACAGCAACTGCCCCGCATTGACGATTGCTCCATCCTCAAACTTCCGTTCGACCAGGAAGCCCTTCACGCGGGAGTGCAACTCGACCCGCTCGGAGGCTTGAGTCGTACCAGTCACCTCGACGTAGCTGGTGACGGTCAATTGGCGAGGGAGAGAGACCTGCACATCCGGAGGAGGAGGGGCCTGATAGGTATTGGGTTGGCCACAACCGGCCAACATCAGGAATAGTGCGATTCCTGCTGGCCAGATGGGATTGAACCCGTGCGGAGAATTCAGAAGGTGTTGAACGGAGGGGCTCAGCCCCGTGGCATTTGATAAGGGGTGTCTCATTTGGTCGCATTCAGCTAGAAACCGCCGGCTCAGGGTGATCGTGCCGAAATGACACAGCTTGACCCATTTGGATCGGGCATAACCACCGCGAAAGCGATTCCGAGTTCGTAGTTCAAGTAAAAACATACCGTCCAGACGGTATGTGGGTCAATTCGGAATCGGAAGATGTGGAGGACTGGGTTGTATGGAGTGTTTGCGGGTCTGGCCTCACACTGGAGTCGTGTGACCTGTAAATGCTGGGGCAGAAGCCGCCGCGAATCAGCGAATGGCTTGGAATTGGCTGTTCGCTCGATACATCATGCAGGAGATCGGTGGACCGTCAGTGCCGGCTGTCACAGACTTCTGTCGAATGCATCTAAGTCATCGATGATGTTCGACAGTCGGAATTCAGATGTCCCAAGCGAGGAACTCGGCCATGCACAATCCCTTTACCGAGGTCGCGGACGAGTCGACCGAGACCGAACTGATCGAGCAGGCACAAAGTGGTAACCGCATGGCCCTGGAGAAACTGATCCTGCGGCATCAGGCCTGGATCTACAATATCGCGATCCGCATGGTCTTCCACAGACAGGATGCGGAGGAGGTCACGCAGGAAGTCTTAATCAAGGCGATCACCCGGCTTAGCACATTCCAGGGGAACAGTCAGTTCCGGACCTGGCTCTACCGGATTACGGTGAACCACGTGCTGAATATGAAACGCCGTGGCGGTGAGAAACAAGAGCAGACGTTCTCCGGCTATGCCAGCGCCATCAATGAGACGCCCGACATGGATCTGCCCGACCCGAAATCCGTGCCGGTGGAAGTTCCACTCCTGGTCGAAGAAGCCAAGATCTCCTGTATGACCGGAATGTTGCTCTGTCTCGACCGCAAGCAGCGATTGATCTTCACGCTTGGCGAAATCTTTGAGGTCAGCGATATCGTTGGCGGCGAAATCATGGAGATGACAGCCGTCAATTTTCGGCAAAGCCTGTCCCGCGCCCGCCGTGACCTCTACCAGTTCATGCACGGTCAGTGCGGTCTGGTCAACTCCAGCAATCCCTGTCGCTGCCCCAAGAAGACCAAGGGGTTTATTGAAGCTGGGCATGTCGATCCCGATCTCCTGCAGTTCGTCCCGCTGCATCTGCAACGCATGATGGATATCTCAGCGGGTGCCGTTCGGACTGTAGAGAGTTCGATGGATGCACAATATGCATTGCTATTCCGCGAACATCCCTTTCTGGAACCGAAGTCCCAGGTCGACTGGTTGCGGCAATTGCTCGACAGGGGCGACTTCGGTCAGGCGATGCACCTCAACTGAAAAAATCTGGACGAACTTGTCACAACCTCCTGTCCGTGGTGTCTCAGGGAGAGGAGGACAAGAACATGTCGAAATTACGAGGAAGAACAGCCCTGGTGACGGGCGCATCCAAAGGCATCGGCGCGGGGGTCGCGAAAGAACTGGCAGCCAATGGAGCTGCCGTGGTGGTGAACTACGCCACAGACCAGGCCGGTGCGGAACAGGTCGTTCAGGAGATCACAGCTGCTGGTGGCCGTGCCGTGGCCGTTCCAGCGGATGTCTCGAATGCAGAAGATGTCGCCAGACTCTTCGAACGAGTGAAGAGCACCTTTGGCCCGCTCGACATTCTGGTCAACTGTGCTGGGGTTTATCAGGCGATGCCGATCGTGGAGCTGACGCCGGAGGAGTTCCACCGCGAGTTCCAGGTCAACCTCCTCGGCCCCATGCTGGTCATACGCGAGTCGCTCGATCACTTTGGCTCGAACGGTGGAAGCATCATCAATATTGGTTCCGGAGCCTCTCGTTCGCATCCGCCCGGATACTCGATCTATGCCGCCAGCAAAGCGGGGCTGGATGCCGTGACAGTCGTCCTGGCGAAAGAGCTGGCACCGCGAAACCTGCGGGTCAACTCGGTGAATCCCGGTGCCACGCTCAGTGAAGGGACCAAAGCGGCCGGTCTCTACGGTGTCGGCAGCGACCTGGAAAAACAGTTGGTGGCCATGACCCCGCTGGGGCGGATGGGCACTCCTGCGGACATTGCCAAGGTCGTTGCCTTTCTGGCCTCGGATGACTCGATGTGGTTAACCGGCGAGGTGATCTTCGCCACGGGTGGTCTGCGCTAGATTCGTGTCAACAAGCTTCATTCAGAGAGTCACATGGAATCAATCTCGACACAAGCACTCAATGAGTTCTATGGAACCTGGGAGATCGTCGCAGTGGATCCTCCTGGAAGCACGCAGGAGGCAGCGCGATTGGTGTTTCGCGATGACCACTCCTATGCGGCACTGGATGTGAGCGGAAAGGAACTGTGGGCCGGTACCTTTGATCTCGACTCGACAGTGACTCCGAAGATCTGGGATCACCGCTCATACGAGTCGAAAGAGACCGGCACTGATGTCTTGGGAATCTATGAGATTGACGGAGACCAGTTGAGGGTCTGCTGTGTCGTCGGTGTATGGAAGGAAGGAATGTGGGTTGGAAAACCACGTCCCATTGTGTTCGATCGTTCGACGGTCGATGTCGTGCTGGAGATGCAAAGGGCCAGGTCAAATGGGTGATTGTTGACGCCGACAGTTTGGCAGCCTTCTGATTTGCAGGGAGTGGGAGATTCAATCCGATTGGGTTCAGGGGGATGAAGATCGAGCGGAACGGCGACAACGACAACACCGGCTTCAGGATTGCTATCGCTGAATTGGCAGGGCAGTTGACGGTAAGTTCGAATTGAAACCGATTCTCATTACATATGAGTTCATAGCTGGGCGTCTGACTGAAGTGACCATCGCTCTCCGTCAAATCCGCTGTTAGGATTGAATCGAACGGTTGGATAACTCTTTCGGGGCATGTTGCGAGCCAAGGTTCGCCGGAGAGGACGATCAGATGGGGGGCGGCTGGAGCAGATTCCTCTTAAGCGTTTTGCCGCTGCTTCTCCTGGGAGCCACAGCAGGGGGAGCTTTCGCCTCCGACATGCTCGTGCTGATGCATGGAACAGGCCGGGTTGAGCGGTACGACCTGGAGAGTGGGGCTCATGTCGGGACTGTTCTCAGCGGCCTTCCCCCGGGGAATTCGATACTGCTCGACCCTGATGGACGTCTCTTGATCTCGACCGGAAACCCCGGAGAGATGGGGACCGTGTTGCGGTTTGATCCGCGTGGCCCGGGGCATGTCGAGACGTTGATCAATGTCCCCGAAGGCTATGGCGGTCGGCTTCACCGAGCGACGGGGATGGCCTGGCATAACGGTGATCTCCTCGTCGCCAGCCAGAACGACGGGAAGGTGAAACGCTACTCCTACCCCTCCGGCGAATGGCAGGAGGACGTGGCTTTGGCCACTCCCGGCGGCATGACACAGATCGACTGGCACGATGGCCGACTCTACGTGACCGATCACGCTGCGCAGGCGATCCGTCGCTGTCCCGAGAAACTCGACGGCACGCTGAGTGAAGTCTGGTCGCACTCCCCTACACAAGCTCCCTGGGGACTGGCCTTCAACGCTCAAGGAGACGCCTTCTGGAGTACGAACGCGAACCGTATTCTGAGAACGAAAGGGACCGAGACGGTCGAATGGGCCGGGGTGGGCGGGAACATCGCCACTCCGATGAATCTCGCCATCGGCCCCGATGGTCTGTTGTACTGCGCCAGTTGGTTGGGGCCGGTCTCAGTCTGGAAGACGGACGCCCCCAATCCGAGGGAGCCCGTGCGTCTGTTCAACGGACCAGAGGTCAAGGGGCCCGTCAGTATCGCATTCACCACCCAGCCTCGCTCAGCTGAGTTCGCATACACACCGGTGGGGCTGTCGGACGAGACGCCGGAGAAGGTGGCCTTTTTTGAATCCAGGATCCGCCCCCTGTTGAACGCCCGCTGTCTGGAGTGTCACGATGAGCAGACCCAGGAGGGCGGGCTGCGGCTGGATATTCGGTCGG
>CANJZR010000068.1 GCA_947479075.1 Planctomycetaceae bacterium | reverse complement strand
CCACGGGGGGTAATGAACAACAGGTGAATTCGAGGGGGGTCGTTTTTGGCGAAGGTGGCCAACGCGCGAGGTTTCGGGAGTTGTTTGGCCAGCAGGTGGGCTCTCCAGGCGAGGTGCAAACATCAATCCTCCAATCGCTGCTGCTGATGAACGGCAGTTTTGTTGATCAGGCGACATCCCCCCAAGCCAGTATGACTCTGTCTGCTCTCATCGAGGCCCCCTTCTTCAGCAACGCCGAACGTCTGGAACTCCTGTACATGGCAGCTCTCGCTCGACCTCCACGACCGGAGGAAGCCACAGAGTTGCTCAAGTACATCGAAGAGAAATCTCCTGATCGCGATTGGAAGCAATCTCTTGGCGATGTCTATTGGGCGTTGCTGAACAGCAGCGAATTCCTGCTGAATCACTAATTCCCGACGGCCGTATCGAACTCATTTTTCTGGCGAGGACAGCGTTATGTTCCCTTCCCCCTTGACTCGGGTTGGCCACCGATTGTCGCGACGCGAATGTTTGAGCGGCCTGGGAGCGCTGGCCATCGGCTTACGAGCGTGGATGCCGCTCCTGGCTGAACAAGCAGCGGATCATCCTCAGCGCAAACGATCCTGTATCCTCCTCTGGATGAATGGCGGTCCCAGCCAGATCGACACCTTTGACCTCAAACCGGGACACGCCAACGGTGGGGAATTCAAAGAGATCGATACTGCCGTGCCGGGCATTCGGATCAGCGAGCATCTTCCGAAGGTCGCTGCATGGACGAAGCGAATGGCGATTATCCGCTCCATGAACACCAAAGAGGGGGACCATGGTCGGGCGACACATTTGATGCATACTGGCTACGCCCCTCAAGGTCCGATTCAATATCCCACGCTGGGTTCATTGTTGTCGAAGGAGCTCGGGCGTTCCGACGCGGAACTCCCCAATTTTGTCAGCATTCAGCCGATGCGTTTTCTGAGTCCCGCCGCGTGGGGGCCGGGTTTTCTTGGTTCGCAATATGCACCGATGCTGGTCGGAAGCAATATCTCGTTTAATTCAGATGCCAGTTTGAAACAGCTGGATCGCGCGTTACAAGTCGAAAACCTGCAAACTCCGTCGCACATCTCCGCGGGTCAGCGCGAACGACGACTGGAATTACTTCAAAAAGTGGAGCGTGGATTTCAGTCTGATCGTCCTGAAATCCCCGTCGTCAGCCACAGTGCCGCCTACGAGCAGGCAATCCGGTTAATGAAATCTGATGCGGTGGAATCGTTTGGCCTCGAAAAGGAATCCGAGGCGGATCGTGCACGCTATGGAAAAACGATGTTTGGCCAAGGGTGCCTGCTGGCACGGCGACTCATTGAACAAGGAGTCCCCTTTGTCGATGTCTCCCTCAACAACGCTGCCGATCAGGACCAGTTTCTTGGCTGGGATTCCCATCAGAGAAATTTTGCCGCAGTGAAATCTCTCAGCGAGGTTCTGGACACGGGGTGGTCTGCCCTGATGGAAGATCTGGACTCGCGCGGTCTGCTTGATTCGACCTTAATCGTCTGGATGGGGGAATTCGGGCGAACCCCAGTCATTAACAGCAACGGTGGTCGTGATCACTTCCCGTTGGCCTGGTCGGCTGTGCTGGCTGGTGGCGGAATTCGGGGTGGACAGGTGATTGGCCGGACGGCTGACGATGGTATGGAAGTTCAGGATCGACCAGTTTCGGAAATCGATTTGCATGGCACGATTTGTCATGCACTCGGGCTCGATTCAATGACGGAGAACATCTCCAACGTTGGCCGTCCCATTCGTCTGGTCGACCCGAAGGCTGCTCCGATCAAGGAGATTCTGATATGAACGCACTGTCCGCTTTGACCCTGAGCTTGTGCCGTAATACCGTCGAACTCGCACTTCTTCTCGGGCTGGTCGCATCTCTTCTCTCGTCGACAGCCTCCGATCAGGTGCATGCCGAAGACTCCCGCAACGAGACGGATCGTACGAAGCAGAACGATGCCGTCCAGGATATTCTTTTCTTCACCCAGCAAAAACCATTGCTGTTTCGGGTGCATCTGTATGTCAAAGGTGAGGGCTTTCGGGGGATCCGTCGCCAATGGGCGGACGCCCAGTTCGGTGCCTTCGATGTGAATCACAATGGTGCTTTAGAGGGCGAGGAACTCAAACGGTTCGCCGTGGTGGCCTCGTCGACGTCCACTCCCGGTCCAGCTGCGCTCGTCAACCTTGATCCGGTCAATGGAAAACTGTCGGGCGAAGAATGCAGACAGATTCTCATCGCCCAGCTTGGGAATCCCTTCACGATTCAATCGACAGCGAACACCGAGAATCAAGTTTTCACCGGCGACGGTATTCAGATTGGCCCCGTCAACCTGTTTCCCAAACTGGACCTCGACTCCGACGGGAAACTTTCCAAGACTGAGTTGGAATCCGCTCCCGCCAATCTACGTCGCTATGATCAGAACGATGACGATCTGTTGACGAATACGGAATTGCAGCAGTCTGCTCCGGAGGAACAGGCCATGTCCAGTCAACGCCTGGCCGGAGCGCTCGGTCAGTTGATGGTGGTCAACCCGGATGACTCTGCCAGCGCAGTTCCCAGGCGACTGCTGGAGTCCTATGACAAAGCCTCACGCGACCCTGTTTCCAGAACGTTCCGCAGGGATGAAAAGCTGTCTCTGTCCGAGTTGAAGGTCAGTGCTGAGACGTTTCAACAGGCCGATCGAAACTCGGACGGCAAACTCGATCGCGCCGAACTGTCACAGCTGGCGAAGGCCATGATCCCGACTGTGGAATTAGAGGTTCAAGCCCCCGGCATTGATGGAACCTTCTCCGTCAAATCAATCGGAACGACGACGTCATCGATGGAAAAGGAGCTTCGGCTTAGTATCAACGAGGAGAATCGCATCGTGCTTCAGCTGGGTGAGATTCCGCTGACGTTGAGCTCGGCTGGATCACCGGCGGATGCCCCCCAGAATCTGCGAGATCTCTATTCGCGGAATTTCAAGAGCCTTGATAATGACAACAATGACTATCTGACTTTGTCTGAAATGAGACGATTCGGTTTTCCGCCTGAGTTTTTTACGCTGGGTGATGTCGACAGGGACGAGAAGATGTTTGAGAAAGAGTATGTCGACCAGGTAGATCGAGAAATCTCACTTTCCCAAACGGGAATCACTTGGGAAATTGCAGGAAACGGAAGCAGCTTCTTCAAACTGGTGGACAGCAGCCCCAGTGATGGACGGCTCAGTTTAAGAGAAGTTTCCGATATCCCGGCGAAGCTCACGGCCCTGGATTCCAACCGGGATGAGCATGTTTCGTTGGGAGAGCTTTCGGTCGAGATGAGCGGTGTATTCAAATCGGGCACACCGAGAGTTCGCGGTCCATTCGCAAATGAGCAGCGTGTTTCCACGAGGTCGGTGATAAGCAACAATACAACCCCGCAAGATCTTCCTGCTTGGTTTATTAAGATGGACCGTAATCATGATCGAGACTTGTCACCACGCGAATTTCTGGGGCGTCGAAAACTATTCGACCAGTTCGACATGAACCATGACGGACTGATCAGCCCCGAAGAAGCTGGCAACTCACAGCAGAATTCATTGAACAATCCATCGACTCCCCCAAAGTAGAATCCCCGGTCCGATTTCCAACAGACCGGTATCCAGTACCTTGCCCTTGTTCGCCGGTTTCTCTCGGAAGCGGGACACCTTCCAGTCACCGACTGCTTGGAAGAACTAGCCGATACTCCAGAGCAGGATGCTGATGAAGTGGGCAATCGACCATCCGGCGAGGGTAGCGGTGATGCCCATCTGGAATGATAGCGATACCACCCACATGAACTGCGGGCTCGCCTGAGCCATTTTGGCCTGCCAATAGCGAGACTGCTCGTTGCTCAGTTAACCACTAGTCTTGTGCGTCTACAGCCTCACTCTCACTGGTATGCTCAGTCTTAGCAGCCACTGACTCAAATGTCCGCAAAAGCCGCCTCAACTGCTGACAGGGGGGAATCGGGGGTTCGTCTCGATCCCACTCACTGGGCGATTCGGTCGCGTACGTGATGAGAAGCGGAAACGACGCAGTATGGACAGATGGCCCCGATATGTTGGCCGGGGTTGGGTTATGGGGTTTTGAGTCGGAAATACAGGCGTTGAATTTCGGTCAGGCAACACTGGCCGTCCGGTGCGAGGTGACTGCAGCGGGCCGCGGGACTTTTTGATTTTGCGTACAGTTCACGTATCCGGTGAGGGACCGGTTCCTGGGCGTCAGCTTCGATGTCTTCCATCGAAAACGGAAAACAGCTGCAGAGAGGGGCATCGGGAGATTTCGGATAGACCGGGCTGCGCAACTGGGAGACAAGTACCTGCCCTGCCCAATTGTTGAAGTAGGCGATGGGGCAACCGGCATAACGACAGAACCAGGCGTGGTCACCAAGTGCGGAACGATTCTCGGGCAGGATGTGGTGATCGAGCGGCGCATTGCCAACGGCAACGCCGACCGATTCACAACCGGGACAACGGACCTGATCGAGCCCGTCAGGCTCTTTCATGAAGGCTTTGTTCATGCGAGCAGGATAACGAACGGTCGCTCAAAGAGCAGTGGCGGAGAAGGACACGCAGATTGGACTAACTCACAATCTCGCGGTCGCGGATCTCAGGACGCGGGTTGATCGGGCGTCGGAAGTTTCTCGAGGAAGCTGTCCCAGGCTGCGTGGGCGTTGCGACGCAGCGGTTCGAGTTTACTCGGCCAGTCGGATCTCCATTGAGGAGATTCGGGGACCAGTTCCGCCCCCTTTTCCGGGATACTGACAATGGCGGTCGCCATCAATGTACTGGCCTTCTGGACCCATTCGATCGACTTCACGGCGACATCGGGTGCCGATGACTCCATTGAATCCCGTTGTGTATCGATCGTGGGAAGCGCTGGATTGTTTCTTGTCCGGACGGCCAACTGTGAGTTGGGGGATTGCGGTACGGAAAGAATCAGCGTCCCCACCAACAGCATCAAAGCAGCCACCGAAAGTGCGATCGACCACGGACGCTGCTGTGGAGAGCGGAAGTCCTGCCAGCTGGTCTGGACGAACTCTTTGAGAGCGGGAGGATTTTGAGTGACCGCCGCAGAATCCTTTTCAGGATTAGATCCGGACAGTTCGGCCAAGACGCGATCAGCCAGATCGACTTGCGGCAATCCGGCCTTCCAGACTGGCAAGGCTCGACTCAGCAGACGGTACTCATTCCAGGCCTCGATACAGGCCGGGGCCGTGCAGGTCGCACCGTGTGTCCGTACCTCATCAGACACCGAATCGACATGCGATTCAACGGCCTGATCGAGCAGGGATCGAAACAACGGGCACTGCATGGGATTGTCCACCTTTCAATCAATCCGCTGTGACACCACGGCGATGCAACTCTTCCGCCAGAATCTTTCGGGCCCGGTGAAGCCAGGTCTTCACGGTTCCGGTCGGAACATGCATCAGGTCAGAAATCTCCTGAACCGACAGCTGTTGCACATGGAAGAGTGTGAAACACTGACGGTAGTCGTCACGAAGAGCATCAACCGCTCGTTGAACCTCTTCGCCAATCGTACCCTGAGAGGCCTGACCGTTCGAGACGGGTTCCGGCGGGTTCTCAATAACGACAGGTCGGCGATTGCGTCGCTCCAGGGCTGTCCGGCACCTGTTCGCAGCAATCCCCATCAACCACGGTTCAATGGGGCGACCTTGATCCCACGTCGACAGATGTCGAACCGCTCGTACGATCGTTTCCTGCGTCACATCTTCCGCATCCTGCCGATGACGCATCATCTGAAGGCAGAGGGGGAAAACCAGCTGCTGGCAACGTTCGACGAATGTCCGCAATCTGTCAGCGTCACCCGCCAGGCATCGACGAGCGAGTTCGTGGAGATCGTCCACCCCAGTCAAGTTCGTTCCTCAGTGGAGATACCCGGATCATTTCGCCTGGGTTTCAGGGATCAGGCCAGGAGAAACAGAAAATCGCAGAGAACGGCCAATCGGCAGTGTTTGCTGCTCATCGCCGCAATTATCGTGAGATCTGCTCTCGAACCAGCTGCCGGGCGGCCTTGAAGGCATGACGCACGGCGAACAGACGAGTTTCGATCTGCTCTTCGCTGTAGTAGCGTCCGGGTTCACTGTGGGGCAGCCCGGCCAATGCAATCGTCAGCGGCATCAGGTCGAGAAATTCCTTATAGCGACGCTGAAGATCAGATTGGGCATTGGCAGACTGTGCCGGTGCGTCAGACATCGCAGCTACTCCTCGACATCGGGATTTCGGACCCAGAGAACACCATTCTGACTTCAGGATACAGGCAACGCCAAGCGAGAACCAGTGGTTGTGCCAGCAGTTTCGAGTGGGCCTCGATCGGATGGGAATACCGCATCCACAAATGAGTGTTCAGGCGAAGCGATCTGCAACAACGTATCAAAACGGAATCTGCTTGTTTCTTCCGTGACAAGCAGATTCCGGCGGTTCACTTAGGACCCGACGTGGCAAATACAGACGGCCCGTCAGTCACCCCAAATGGGGCGTCGGCAGTTGGATTTTCACGCCTTACGCGCTCACGGCCATCAGAACATTTCGGCGGCTGGTCAACCACTCACTCGTGAGCAGCAAGCTGTGTGTGATGTCCGTGGCACCACAGCTCATGAGGCGATCGCGGTCGATTGAAGAGATCTGCTTCTGCCCCCACAGTCCAACGACCAGCGGACACGTTGTGACAGCTCGAAGCTTCCTGGCGAGGTATCTGGCGGAAGCCACTCCTCCAGGTGGAAGCGATCCAATACAGATAATGTCGGGCGATTCCACTTCGACCATCTCGACAATCTCGTAAGTCAGCATCTCCGGCGGGGTAATCACGACATCCCAGTCCGCTGGATCTAACAGTTCCTGAAGCATTAACAGTGCGATGTAATCGGGTGTGCCGTCCGCGGCACAGCCCAGCAGGCGAGTGCGAGGCGATTCGGTACTGGGCAGTTGCTCGCTCGCAGATTCCGGATCCTGATCTGGGGCGTTCGCTGTTCGCTTCCGGTGAATATTCACGGTCGCGAGCGACTCCCGGATCGCAGTCTGCAATGCTTCCTCGTCGTCATCTGACAGGTGATTTGCTTTGAGATCTCGCTTGAAGTAGCAGAGCGCCGGAATCAGCAGGTCATCAAAGACATGTTTCGCTCCAGGTTCTTTCAACTGTTCAATGACAAGATCAGTAGCGTCGTGGTAATTACGAGAAATCAGCCTCTGATAAAAACCGACTCGATGGTTCAGAGCTGGGGAGTCACTCAACAGCGTGTCCAGAAACTGAAGCTGAGGAACGTATTTCCCGAGTACCGCCAAACACACGGCCAGCGGAGTCGAGATCACCAGTCCGACTGGCCCCCAGACATACGCTCCCAACCCGGCCGCAATCAGCAGCACTGTCGGCGAGACGCCCGTCGTCTTCGAGAACAACATGGGCTCAACCAGGTTGTTGGTGATGAGTTCCAGAATGATCAGGAATGCCGTCACTGCAATTGGCTGTGACCACCCGTTCGACATGGCGATTGTGACGGAAATCGGCAGTCCGGCACTGAGCATGGGACCCAGGTACGGGATGAACCTCAGCAGTGCGGCCAATACCCCCCACAACAATGCGTACGGCGTTCCGAGAAGATACAACCCCACTCCCAGGACAAGTCCGAACCCGGCATTGATTAAGCTGACCATTCCCAGGTATTTGCCAACTCGGTCAGCTGCTTCATCGAGTGCATTGCTGGTCACGGTCAGTCGTGATCTTCCAGACAACAAAACGACTCGATCACGCAGCCCATCCTTTTCCAGCAGGAAGAACAGGAGCAATACGACCGTGAAACCGAGGGTTCCCATCCCCTCCATCGCAGACCCCAGAAAGTCTGTGCCCCAGGCCCACCATCGATTCTGAGATGGCACTTCGGAGACACTCTGGACAGATTTCTGCTGATTCACCGTAGGGGCAGTCTCCCGATCACTCTGATTCTGAGGGAGAGATCCTGGCGGAGACGACTCCGAACGGGGCGTGGATTCAGCTGCGGGGTCGGCGATCTCCTGCTGAATCTCTACGATCATGTTCTCGAACTTATGAGTACCACCGTTCCCAAACCAGCTTTTCACTGTCTTGACCTTGTCTCGTATTTTTTGCGTGTGAGCTGGCAATTCCTCTACGAGTGCACCGATCTGCTGCGACCCCAGATACCCCACGACGAGCAGCGCTACCGAGAGCGTGCCCGACGCAAACAACACGGAGGCGGTCTTCGGAATACCGCGACCACGCAGCCAACTGATAATCGGAGTGAGTACGAAACTCAGCAGGATGGCGAGTGACAATGGAATCAGCACAGCCCGCCCCAGAACCATCCCCGCGAGGATGACGACAAAGATCACGGTCCAGGCGAGAGCAACAATTGCCTGTCTCCAAGGGATCGAATCTGTGGACGTACGTGAATGGGGTTGCGGGCTCCGCGTGGTCGAGGCCTGACCGTTGTCGGGCTTCCGTGCGTTCGACGCGTTCGACCTGGATGAGCTGGAGTTTGTCATGATGGTGCAACGGAATGTGTGAGAGGATCGAGACAAACTGTTCGCTTCACAGCCGCTCCCGAGCGGGCAGCCATGTGTTGACGGATCTGAAGCGTTGTTGAAACCTACGGACTGGGCGAACTTGAGTTCATTGGTGTACTCAAGATGGGCTCAGCGAAAATCTTGCCCCCCAATCTGGTCGTCATGTCGTCCGCGAGACTATGCACAGTGGGCTTCAATGACGGTGGCACTGCGTTCACGACTGCATCCCGGATGATGCCTGCCGTGACTCCGATTGCGAGCTGTTGCAGCTGGGCAATCTCATTCTGAAAGTGATCTGCGATATTATTCGCCGGGGAGTTCGTTTTCCCCTGCGGATGGGGGGCTGCCTGGGTTTCTGATTGAATCGGCGAGTGGGCTGTCAGGGGGACGACATCTGGTGCGACAGGAGCCCCCCACGGAGACTGTTGTCCTGTGAACTGCCTCTGCAATCTCTGGGGGGGCGGCGAGGACGCACGAGTCAATATTTGGCCAGCGCAGTACCCCGCAGCCACCGAGGCAGCCAGACTCCACCAAGGGTGCTTTTGGACCTGGCGTGAGATTTGAAACTGCTCGGTTACGGTATTCACACTTTCGGCAACAGTGTTCTTCACACTGTTAACGGTCTGGTCGAACACGGTTTGTACCGAGTTCACCGTCTCGGCAACTGTGGCTTTCGCCGTCGCGACAGTGTCCACGACCGCAGCTGTGGCCTCTGTCACAGTCTCGGTGGCTACCTGGACGGACTCGGTCACTTTGGCTTCCAGCAGGTGCAGCTTTTCGGCCAGCGCGTGCCTGGACTCGTCGATCTGCTGCCGCAACTCGTCAGGGGCCAGCGTTCTGTCCGCAGAGGATTGCGGCCCTTCGGGAACATTCTCGGGCAGACCATTGGTGGGCAGCACGGCATTGGGTTCGAGAATTTCGACAGGACTCACCAGGACTTCGACGATCATGTTAAGCCCCCTTCCGATTCGAGGTGTCATTGGAAGATGATTCGGTTTTGGAGCCACCGAATGAGATCTTCTGAAAGTGCTTGAGCCCACGAAAAATCGGGATGAGCCCCAGACTGAACATGATGCCGCCGATGGCGGCATAACCTTGCCAGAGCGGTATGTCTGGGTAGAGATAGGAGATCCCGTGAACCAGCATGTGACACAACAACAATCCGCCAATCTGGACCATGATCATGCCGCCCGCGATGGCACTGATCCCCTGCTGTGCTTCCTGAAGGGAGTTCGACATCTCTGATCGAAACAGCTGCAGGTTTTGTAAGACGAGGTCCCGCGTATCCCCGATGATCCCCGTCAGCAGTTGAGTGATGCTGGGCGGCGGTTCGTCTCGCAGTTCAACAGGCAGTTCGCCGGCTGGAGTGACAACTGCGTCCGGATTGCCTGCTGGGAGTGTATTCATCGACATGGCAGTCCATCCTTTTTACACGTTGCGGGTCGTGGCCTTGGAAATCAAGAAGCCGATGGCCATGCCCAAGAGAACGGATGGGATAGGATTCTTGCGGATGACCTGAGTGAGATCGTCCGACATCCCTTTGACACCGTTCTGTTCCAGGTAATCACCAACGTTGTTCAGGGTCTCCGCCACGCGCTCCGAGGCGTCGTGCAAGGTTCCTGCTTCCGGTGAGTTCTGAAGAACGGAATCACCCACCTGCTGAAGTCCACGACCGATCGCCTGCGTAGCACGTTCTGACTGCTGACTCAAAACTCGACCGGCTTCCTGAACGGCATTCTTGCAGCCTTCGGCAACGACCGATGCCGCGGCCTCCATGTCCCCTCCGCTCTGGGTTCGTCCTTCGCTGGACTCGTGTGAACATTCATTGTGATTTGTCATGATCACTCCTGAGGTTTGCTGGCCCGGTGTTGAAGAACTCTCCTCAGTCAACTCAGGATGTGGAGTTGTTGGAGAATTCGTGGACTGATCAAGAGACAATGCCAATGGTGTGCCGAAGTCTCAGACTTTGAGAAACCTCGGTGATTCACTGCATTTCATTGATTTCCGACGGGTGAGATTTCGCCGGGTGTTCGATCAGGCGTCACCAGGTGTTGGCTGACCCGCCAACTCGCTCACGTCGTTGGAGGATTGTGCGACGGCGATGGTTTTCGCCGACGGATCCCAGCGAACCATTTCCATACCCCTGGAATGCGGAACACATCAAACGACAAAGCACCTGTCAGGATCGACAGGTGCTTGAATCGTGTCGGGAATGAGCAGAGTGCAAGTGACAGCTTTACTTGCTCGTGTTGTTGCAGTGATCGCCGTCCAGCTTGTCACCCGCTTTCTCCAGGACTCCGGCCACAGTCTTCGTGGCTCGCTGAACAGCTTTCTCTGCAGTCGGGCTCTTCTCACGCAGAGCGGCTCCGGCATCTTTCAGTTTTTCACCAGCTGCCTCTGCGGCGTCGGAAGCCTTCTCTTTGACATAGGCCGCCGCCTTTTGCGTCTTCTCAGCAGCTGAGCTTGCCACATCCTTTGCGGTTTCCACGGCATTCGATGCCAGGTCACGCGTTTTCTGGGCGGCAACGGAAGCGACATCCTTGGCCTGATCCACGGCGGTCCCTGCGAGCTCCGCAACTTTGTGTCCAACCTGGGCGGCCTTCTCGCCGATTTGCGATGCCTTTTCCTTCGCGGTGTTGATGACATCTGACATGGAAGTTCTCCCAATCGTGGTCAGCGAGCAATCGACTTCATGGAGAAGTCATCGAATATTGCTGGCTGCTTGAGACAAGTGAATTGCGAACGTCGTGCCACACTGCTGTATTTGTTGAATGACAGGTAATTTCCAGGTTTTCCGTCAGCGCATACTTTGATTCGATTGATCATCGAACGTTGT
>CANJZR010000067.1 GCA_947479075.1 Planctomycetaceae bacterium | reverse complement strand
GCGGATCGGCGGCGTATCGATTGTCAGCGGCAGCGACAGTCGAGCCACTGGCTGTCCGCACGGTGATGATCGGATCGACATGCGTTTGCAGATCATGAACCTTGTCCTCCAGCCGCATGGCAAGGACGTGGAAGTTCAGCGTGGTGGGCTCGGTGATCTGGAACTTGAAGAGGTCGACATCCTCGCCCTTCTCGATCGTCCCACAGAGCGCAGCTGGAAGAGTGACTGGTTGGGTGGTGTCACGTGTGTCGTTGTTGTCTTGTTCGGTAATGACGGGATCGGTCACGACCACCAGCTGTCCGATGGAGCTGGCTCCGGTGTCACCGATCACCCGAAAATCGCGAACTCCGGGCAGGGCGTCGGGTGCGATCGTGAACTTCAGCTGGATCGACTGCAGATTCGGCGATTTGCCGTCCTTGTCCTTTTCCATCTTTGTCAGGACTTCACCCGTCACGCCTGTGCCGCTCACGATGACCAGGTGAGCCCCGAACATGCTGTGCGCCGAGGAGAGGGTGTGCTCAGAGACTTTCCCGGTTTGAGCTGCCACCGGCTTCAGACTCATGAGCATCGGATAGGAGGTCTGCGCTCTCGCCGAAGCGGGAATGAAGACCAATAGCAGTGCCAGGAGAAATCGAACCATCAGACGGCGCCTTGATTCAGTGAAGCGGTCGATACGCATCAAATTTTCATGATATCTGACTCGCAGAAGAATCGCAGCCGGACCGCCTCAGAGAATCTTACGAGAGTGATCGATCGAGATACTTTTCTGGTTTTGTTGCAAGTGGTTTTCTGGCAGTGTCTTGCTGCGATTTTCGTCGTTTTCGCGAACACTTGCGATTTCGAGCATGTCTCCTGTATAAAACGGTTTCCGGCACTCCTAGCTCAATTGGATAGAGCATCGGTCTACGAAACCGAAGGTTGGTGGTTCGAGCCCACCGGGGTGCAATCAGTCAGGTCAGAGTTTTGACGATTTGAGTCGCCGCCAGTATGGCGAACGCTGTCGGATTTTGTCTTTTGACTGCCTATTGTATTTTGCCACAACAGTTTAGGTCATGCACCTATCCGTCGGTGTGGCAATCCAGTGAACTGATTGGACGAATGATGCCTCTGAAGCGTAAAGAACGCGTGCGTTCCGCCGACCGTCGTGGCGGGATTGAACTGCTCCTCACCGAACACATCGAAAACGTCGGTGAACAGGGCCAGATCGTCAAGGTCAAGCCAGGTTATGCCCGCAACTACCTCCTGCCACTCGGTCTGGCCACCGTCGCCACCGAAGCGAACAAGGCGATGGTCAAACGCCATCGTGAACGCCAGGATCAGGTGGCTGTTGCGAAGCTCAAGGCCCTGAAGCAGGTCGGCGAGAAGATTCGCGATTACAGCGTGACTCTCGAAGCCAATGCGACCGACGAAGGCCATCTGTATGGCTCGATCGGGGCTCCCGAGATCAGCAAGGCCCTCAAGGCTGCCAACTACGCGGTCGAAATCGACATGGTTCGGCTGGAAGGGGCACTCAAGGAACTGGGCATGTACACTGTCAAGCTCCAGTTGCACCCCGAAGTGAACACCGAAGTGAAGGTCTGGGTCGTCCCAACCGCCTCTTCGATCCGCTAGTTCGGGTCATTCCTCGCGGGTTTGAACACCGCTGGGAAACATGAGAGAATTCGAGCACCTCTCCCACTCGGAGAGGTGCTTTTTTGTTGCCATCCCCGCTGACTGGAACACGGTTTCATGGCTTTCAGCCCGCCCAAGAAGAAGGAAGAGATCGGAGACTTCCTCGACAAGGTCCCTCCCCAGGACCTGGAAGCTGAGCGGTGCGTTCTCGGCAGTATTCTGCTGCTGAATGAATCGATTGACGAAGTCCAGTCGCAGATCACTCACACCTGTTTTTACGCCGACGCGCACCGGCGGATTTACAAAGCTGTTCAGGAGATGTACGAGTCGGGCGTCCGCGGAATTGATGCGGTGACGCTGCGCGACGAACTCGCGCGACGGGCAGAACTCGATGTGGTGGGCGGAACGCCGTATATCCTTCAGATTCTGGAGACTGTTCCGCATGCCGCCCACGCGGAATACTACGCCAAAATCGTCCGCGAAAAATGGTTACAGAGATCGCTGATCGAAGCCTGTACCGAGTCACTCAAGGACGCATATCACGGTCATACCGACATTGAAAAGATCCTGTCGCAGGCCGAGCAGCGGATCTTCGGCATCGTCGAAGACGGGGCCAGCATCGACAAGATGGCCCTCGGCGACATTATGGACGATGCGTTCCAGCGCATCTTCGCCCGTATCGATGCAGAAGGCACGACGTCCGGGCTGACTAGCGGGTTCCAGGGGCTGGACGAGATGACCGGGGGGTTCCAGGAGACGGAACTTCTGGTTCTCGCGGCTCGCCCCAGTATGGGAAAGACTGCACTGGTCTGTAATTTCGCGCTGGCGGGAGCTGCGGTCAACGAGGGAGTGCTGATCTTCAGCCTCGAAATGTCGAGCCTCGAACTGGCCGAACGTTTCCTCTGTATGCATGCCAAGATCGACGGTCACAAGGTCCGGCAGGGAACGCTCGACGAGGTCGAGCAGCATGCCCTCATGGAATCGTCGAATGTCCTGAAGAAGTATCCGCTCTACATCGATGACCAGGCGGGACGCACGATCTCTCAGATCGCGTCGATTTCCCGGCGACTCAAGCGTCGCTTCGACATCAAGCTCATCATCATCGACTACTTGCAGCTGATCGAGTCGGATGACAAGGCGATGCCCCGCGAACAGCAGGTTTCGACGATTACCCGTCGGTTGAAGTTCCTCGCCAAGGATCTTCGAGTGCCGGTCATCGCCCTGGCCCAGTTGAACCGTGGTGTCGAAACGCGTGAAGACAAACGTCCGCGGCTGGCTGACCTTCGTGAATCGGGAGCGATCGAGCAGGACGCCGACATCGTGATGTTTCTGCATCGCCCGGACGCGTACGATCCAGAAGACCGTCCGAGTGAGGCCGACCTTATCGTCGCCAAGAATCGTCACGGTCCGATCGGAACAGTCGAACTCGTCTGGCTGAAGAAGTCGCTGAAATTCGGCGATAAGAGCCCGATGCAGGATCCGGTCGATTTCTAGTCCGGTCTATTCATTGAACGGACAAGTAGTTCTGCTGCGCTTTCTGGTCAGGCTCGCAGTGGTGCGAGAGATGGTCAAACAAGCTCTCGCGCCAGCTGCCATGAATCGCGAAGCGATGACAGTCAATAGCCTTGGGCGTCAGCCCAAGGAACTTTAGTGCCTCCTAACCGCAGCCTCGAAGAGGCGACAGAAGTAAATAACCAATGGTGTGGTTTTTGTGGCCTCGTAATCGCAACAGAGAGGAATTTCTGTCGCCTCTTCGAGGCTGCGGCACACGGGAGGATTCCATCCCCATGCTGACGCCTGGGGCTACGCACTACCGCCTCTTCGAGGCTAAGAGACGCTGGGAATGACGCGTTCGGGCCGCTTGGTTGGCTTTGCATAACACACCAAGCCATCCCCATCTGCACTCAAATTCCCATCAAGGATGGACCAGTCCTCGTTGATGGGACATACTGTTGAATGACCCACAGGGCACCGCCCTGACCGTATCAGCAGCTGCGAGGGTTTCGATGTTCCATGACTCGCTCTTCACCAGCCGACGTGATTTTCTCGCTCATTCGGGAATGGGGTTCGGCTCCGTCGCTCTGGCAGCCATGCTCGCCGGGGAGGCCCGTGCAGCTGGGAATCGCGCCCTCGAGATCGACCCGCTACAGCCATTGAAGGAACGTTTGCCTCATTTCGCCCCCCGGGCCAAACAGGTCATTTTTCTGTTTCAGTACGGTGGGCCCGCGACGTTTGAGCTGTTCGATTACAAGCCCGCACTGGCGGCAGTGCATGGCAAGCCGGTCCCCGAATCGTTGAAGAGTCATGCCGATAAGGTGGGGGGCGTCTTCAACAATTGTGCTGACGAAATGATGGCTGGCCCGTGGAAATGGGCTCAGCACGGCGAAACCGGGCATTGGGTGTCGGACCTCCTGCCGCACACTGCAAAGCACATCGACGACCTGTGTCAGGTGCGGTCGATGTACACGGACAGCTCGAACCACGCCCCGGCGACTTATCTAATGAACACGGGGGCGATCCTCAGTGGTAAGCCCAGCCTCGGTTCATGGGTGACCTACGGTCTCGGCTCGGCGAATCAGAACCTGCCGGGATATGTGCTGCTCTACAAGGTCGGCGGTCTCGGCGGTTCACCGAACTGGAGCAACGCGTTTCTCCCCGCGTCTTTCCAAGGGACGCAGTTCCGGTATCAGGGGTCGCCGGTGCTCAATCTTCAGCCGCCGGAAGAACTGGCTGCGTCGCAGCGGGCCACGCTCGACCTGGCGCAGGTGCTGAATCGCAAGCACGCCGCCCAGCGACCCGGAGTTCTCGATCTCGATGGACGAATTGCCTCGTACGAGCTGGCTTATCGCATGCAGTCCCAGGCTCTCGACATCGGAGAGTTGTCGCAAGAGTCCGAGGCCACGCAGAACGCGTACGGCATTCATGACGAGAACAAGGACAAGGCGATGTACGCCCGCATGTGTCTGCTCTCGCGGCGGTTGATCGAGAAGGGTGTGCGGTTCGTTCAGACATACAACGCCAGTGATAAGCTCGGCTGGGACGGGCACGACAACAACCTTGACTATAACCAGCGAAACTCCGCTCAAACCGACCAGCCGGTGGCTGCACTTTTAGCTGACCTGAAGCAGCGAGGCTTGCTCGATTCGACGCTTGTTATCTGGGCAGGGGAATTCGGACGTACCCCGATGAAACAGGGCAAGGATGGTCGAAATCACAACCCGTACGGTTTCTCGATCTGGATGGCGGGCGGCGGGGTCAATGCGGGATCGGTGATTGGCTCGACGGATGAGTTCGGCTTGCGGGCACAAGAACAGCCGCAACCGGTGAAGAACCTGCACGCGACGATTCTGACGGCTCTGGGACTGAATCCCGATGATCTCTATTTTGAAACCAACGGCCGCCAGGAACGACTGACTGGCGTCGCCCAGAGCTGGAAACTGATCCCCGGCGTGCTGCGCGGGGCCTAGGTCGATCTCGAGATCGCAAGTGCTTTCCCATGGCGAAGTGACCTGGGCCAGCTCCATGCACAGAAGGGATGGCTCAAAGGGTCATCTGCACTGGCGAAAATGGACGCCTTGTTCTCAAATGTGTGTTCACGCGGGGCCATGGATGCTCCGCGATTCGTGATTGCCTACCGAAGTTCCCCCGATGCTTGACCTTCAGTTTGTCTGTGAGAACCGTGCCGCTGTTGAGGAAAACTGCCGGAACCGGGGTGTGCCGATCGATTTGACCCAACTGGTCAGTCTGGCCGACCGCCGCCGCCAGCTCATCGCCTCGGGGGATCAGCTGCGGCATGAGCAGAAGGATCTGTCGGGGCAGATTCCCAAGGCCCCAGCTGCGGATAAGCCGGGCCTGATCGCCCGTGGGAAAGAACTTCGCGAGCAGATCACTCAGACGGAAGCCGAGCTGGTCACCGTCGAAGAGCAGCTGCGTTTGGAACAGGCACAGATCCCGAACATGACGCACCCTGCGGCTCCGATCGGGCTGGAGGAGAGTGAGAGCATCACCGCTCGCGAATGGGGTACGAAGCCGAAGTTCGACTTCAAGCCGCTTGACCACGTGGAGCTGATGGCAAAGCTCGACATGGTCGACCTCGAAGCGGGGACCAAGGTGGCCGGTCACGGGTTCTACTTCCTGAAGAATGCCGGGGCGCTGCTGGAGCTCGCGCTGGTGAACTTCGCCGTGGAGAAGCTGCGAAGCGAAGGGTTCACGATCTTCACGACTCCCGACCTGGCACGCGACGAGGTGCTGCATGGCACAGGATATATGCCGCGTGGACCGGAGACGCAGATTTACTCGGTGCATAACACCGACCTCTCGCTGGTGGCAACGGCCGAAATCACTCTCGGTGGGATGTTCAAGGACGAAATCCTCGACTATGCCAAGCTGCCGCTAAAGGTAGCGGGGATTTCGCATTGTTTTCGGACCGAAGCGGGTGGGCGTGGGAAGGCGACCCGCGGCATCTACCGCGTGCATCAGTTCACCAAGGTCGAGATGTTCGGCTTCACCGCTCCTGAGCTGGCGGCGTCGGACGAGTTTCACGAGATGGTGGTGCGGATCGAAGAGGAGATCTTCCAGGGGCTGGAGATTCCCTACCGCGTACTCGATATCTGCACCGGTGATCTCGGCGGACCGGCATTCCGCAAGTACGATCTCGAGGCTTGGATGCCTGGTCGGGGCGAGGCAGGTGAGTATGGTGAGATCACGAGCGCGTCGAACTGTACCGACTTCCAGGCCCGTCGGCTGGCCATTCGGACACGAGTTCCCGAGAAGAAGGGGACGCAGTTCGTCCACACTCTCAACGGCACAGCTGTCGCCTGCACGCGAGCAATGATTGCGATTCTGGAGAATCATCAGCAGGCCGATGGCAGTGTGATCGTGCCGCCGGTGCTGCGGAAGTGGATGGGGATGGATCGGATTACACCGCCCGCGGCGTAGGTGTTTCCGGCTCACTCGCCCCTGCTGTTGGCGTCTCGTACTCAATACGGATGAATGCAGGGGAGAGGGTTGGGGTGAGGGGGACAAAAAGGACTTACAGCCCCCTCACCCCGGCCCTCTCCCCCATAACCGGCTCTTCTCATATTCAGCGTCCACAGTGGGGGAGAGGGAGAGGGAGAGGATGACCACGACATCGAACACCCGGATGGACTCTTCGCTGGCACGGCGCATGATTCTCGCGGCTGGGCTGTGGCTGGCCATGGGAGCAACGTTAACAGCTGCCCCTCTGCCCCCCACGGAACTGTCGGTGGTGGACCACCCGCTCGATGGTGGTAAGGTGGTCGATGTGCAGTTCACCCCTTCGACGGATGATCCGCTGGGGCAAAATCCTGAGCAGACGTTTGAATATGTCGTACTTGCTTCCGGAGAGTTTCATGGGGAGTACACGGAGGTTGCCCGTGCGAGGAGCAGTCAGGCCTCAAAGCGTCTCGTCGTTCCCGTGAGCGGTCGGGTGGCTGGGGTCCCGTATTGGTTTCGTGTCGTGGCTGTGAATGCGGCGGGCGAGAAGTCGGCCTTCATTGAGACACCTCAGGATGCCCCTGGAATTGCGACGCAGCAGTGGGTGGATGGTCGCCGGATGTGGCTGGCCGCGATGATGGCTGTGATCTGCGGGGCAGTGGTAGCGTATGTTGTTGCGGCCCGGCGCGGCGTGAAGCTGAATATTCGGAAGATCGCCGGACTCGATGCGATTGAAGACGCCGTTGGCCGCGCGACTGAGATGGGGCAAGCGTGTCTGTTCGTGCCCGGAGTCCTCGATATCAACGACATCCAGACGATCGCCGGACTGACGATCCTGGGACGAGTCGCGGAAAAGGCGGCTGAGTACGATTGTGAACTCGATGTCCCCACGAGTCGCTCGCTGGTCATGACGGCCGCTCGCGAGACGGTCGCAGCTGCGTTTTATGCGGCGGCCCGTCCGGACGCCTTTCGTGAGGACCGGATTTACTACGTGACCGATGAGCAGTTCGGGTATGTGGCCCACCTGACCGGGATCATGGTGCGTGAAAAGCCCGCGGCGTGTTTCTACCTGGGGGCGTTCTTCGCCGAATCACTCATTCTTTCTGAAACGGGCAACGCCGTCGGCGCGATTCAGATCGCGGGCACGGCACAGCCAGCTCAGTTGCCGTTCTTCGTGGCTGCGTGCGATTACACCCTGATTGGCGAAGAGTTCTTCGCCGCGTCGGCCTACCTGTCGGGAGACCCGGATCAGTTGGGGAGCCTGAAGGGGCAGGATGTCGGCAAAGTGATCGTGACGGTTCTGGTTCTGGTCGGTGTGGCTCTGTCGACGATCGCTCCCTTTACGGAGCCCGACTCGTCCATCCGCGCTGCGAAGTCTTATCTGTTGAATTCGATATTGGGTGAAGGGTGAGGCGTGGTTGTGAGGGGGGGAATAACCACGAAACACACGAAATACACGAAAAAAAAGAAGGCCAGTCATACAGATTCAGTTGCCAGAAACTGGACTTGAGTCCAATCGATCCATTGAATCAAACGGACATCGGAAGACTCACGCAGCATGTTCCGGGACGCTTAATTCTTCTGTCTTCACTTTTGTGTATTTCGTGTGTTTCGTGGTTATTCAATTTTCTTCCCCCTTCCCCTTTCCTCAACACTCCCACAAGCCAGTGCGAGTCCAGATGAGAGCTGTGGAAACGACACCGAGAATCAGGACTGTCAGGGCGATGCGGCGCTGGTTCGGCGAGGAGTGAGTGGTCATCTGCGGTAGGCGTGCCAATCCATCGGCGGCGAGGGTGAGCCAGGGGATCAGCAGTGGCATGGCGAACCGGTCACCCGCTGCGATGGGGACGTACCAGGCCATGGCACCCCAGATGATGACCGTCCAGAGGACCAGAACGAGGCGAGATGCCTGGGGGAGTTGAGTCATACCAACGAGAGCGATCAGAAAGAGCGGCACACCGACCAGCAGGCGGGCGTCGTTCCACGGGGCGGTTCCCAGTGTTCGCAGGCCGATAAAGGCCTCCCAGACGAGGCCCGTCGCTTCCCGCTTGAGCATGTCGGTCGGGGAGTGGCTGGCGAGGTAAGCAGACCGGGCCTCTCGCAGAGTCATGCGGCCTGCCATCGCGTTGGGCGACTCATAGGCATCAACCCATAGAAGATACGAATTGACGTTGAAGGTCGCCGAGCCAAACCGAATCTGATTGCGTACGAGGAGCGGCGATGAGATTACAACAAAGCTGGCCGTGAAGACGATCAGGGCCATGACCCAGCTTCGACGTTGTGCCGCGTGAGTGAGTGCCATTCCCACAAACGCCAAGGCTGCACCACCGAAGAGCAGGAGGCCGGTGCCTTTGGTGAGATAGACCAGACCACAGATCCCGCCCGCCACTGCCGCGTTGCACCAGTTGATCGATCGGGAAGTCGTTGGATCGGTTGTGTCTTTATGCGGAATGAGTGCGAGCCAGAGGAGACCCGCGAGGCCGGTCAGCAACGACTCACACACGATCCGGGGAGCGTGGTAAAGCCAGGCTCCGTTGATCCCGATCAGCACTGACAGAATTCCAGCAGTGAGCGGTCCCAGCTTGCGCCAGGCAAGAAGCAGGATCAGTGCGAAGGTCACACTGGCAGCTGCGATCGAAACCATCCGCCCCCCGTCGAGGGTTGGGTTCAGTGATTGCATGGCCAGCAGCAGAGGGTGTCGGTTCGATTCCTCGAACTGTCCCGACCACAGGTCGTTCCAGAGTTGAGGGATCCCTCCCCGATCGTGAATTTCCCGGGCGGTGATCAGGAAGGCTCCCTGATCGTCGTCATCGGGCGGATCCTGGTGACGATAGACCCAGACGGTGTTGACCGTGAAAAAGAGAATCCCGCTAGCGAGCAATCCCCAACGGGCGAGTGGGCTGGCGGTTTCCGTCCGCAGTGGCTGGTGATGCGTCAGCTTGGTACGGAGCGAGTTCTGAGCAGTGGCGATCGCGGCATCACTGAGTCGCAAGCACAGCACCCACGCGACCAGACCTGCGAGGACTCCCGCTCCAGCTGTGCCCCAGAGGAAGGGGGAGCGGCTGTCGACCTGGAGACCGTGGCGCGCGACGACGCCCGCACTCAACCAGGCGAATGCCCCCACGACAGCCAGCAGGTATCGAACCGTTCGTGGTCGAACGGACCACTCGTGGGGATGCATGGTCGACCCGTGAAAGTGATGTTGTCGGCAACAGAACGCAAAAGGAGAGGGGGCTGGACTCCCCTCTCCTTGGTGAAACGACTGAATTCAAGATGTTGCTGGCCCGGCGGGAGCCGAAGCCTGCAAATGAGTTTGAATCAGGTTCAAAGTCACTCTGCTCACGGGACAGACAGGAATGTCTGTCCGACTGGTGCGGAGAGACCACTCTCGATGTACCTTAGCCGATGACCTGTACGTCGGTTTCAGGCACAGCTGGGCTGTCTGGATCGAACCACTCGTCCTTGAAGACGATGCGTTTCTTCTTCTCCATCGCGAGATTGGCGGTGAGGGCCATGATCGCGTCGGCCATCGCCACGGTGCCGGGGCAACGCAGGCCGCCCTTGCTGGCGGGCAACAGCTGGCCGTTCTCGTAGTAGGTCGGGCCGAAGTTGCGGATCGCGTAGGAGAAGTGCTCCATTTCTTCGGTGTAGCCGCGGCTGATGTTCGTGGCCCAGTCGGAGCCACCCCCCGATGCCTTCGCCGGGCCGGAATTGGTTTCGTAGGCACTGAGCACCGGACCGCCGGAGACCGCGTTGTTGACGACCCACAGGCGTTGATCTGGACCGCCCCCTTCGCTGCCGCGACCCTCTTCCTTGTAGAGCATCGCTTCCTTCTCGGTCTTCACGATCAGCGTGCCACGGCTGCCGAACACGGTTTCGCCGTAGGGCTCGAACTTATTCGTGCTGATCGACGAGTAAGTGACAACGGCGATGTCGCGGTCATCTTCCTTGTAGTGGCGACCGGGGAACTCGAAGGTCACATAGATGTTGTCGTAGACCTCGCGGGTGTCATTCCACTTGTCGGCGGGACCGACGTTCGGAATGCCGTAGAAATTCTTACCACCGTAACCCTGTACGGCAATCGGATGGACCTTGCCGAGGAAGATACTGCAGGCGTCCATCTGGTGGCTGCCGAGTTCGGCCATCAAGCCACCGCCGGTCTTGTTGAACAGACGCCAGTTGACCAGCTGATTGAGGTCGTCGTACCCGAACTTGGTCAGGTCGACATCCTTCATGGCCTCAGCGTCTTCCTTGTCGACCTTCTTCACCCAGCTGTCACTGTTGGGGAAGGAGTTGTTGCGGTGCCACTGAGCACGGATGAACTTGATGTCGCCGAGCAGTCCGCTGCGGACGAGGTTGGCGGCATTGTCGTACAGCACGCTGTAGTGCCGCTGATGACCGACGGCGAGCAACAGGTTCTTGTCGCGGGCCAACCGGATCAGCTCCTTGCACTCGGTAATCGTGCGGGCCATCAGTTTTTCGCAAAGAACATGCAGACCGGCTTCGAGGCAGGCCTTGGCGACTGGAGCGTGCTGATTGAGCGGGACGGCGATGACGACAGCTTCGAGGCCAAGTTCGTTCTTGGCAGCGATCAGTTCGAGGTGCGAAGCGTATGTTTTGATCTTTGAAGCGGCATCGGCGCCGAGCTTCTTCACCAGACCGACACGGACTTCGTCGCCGTCACCCTGAAGGGCACGATCTCGATTGGTCTTACGCAGGTCGGCGATGGCGACGACATCCATGTAGGCGGGTGGATGCTGAGCCAGCAGGACGTTGCCTTCGTCTCCGGTGCCGATGAAGGCGACCTTGACTCGCTCGCCTTGTAACTCCTTATAGCCAAAGACCATGGCTCCAATGCCTGTGG
>CANJZR010000066.1 GCA_947479075.1 Planctomycetaceae bacterium | reverse complement strand
TTCACCTTGCAGTCCCCGGCGATGGGCCCCGCATCGACCGGAGCCTGAAAGCTCCCGGAGTTGACGGTGACAGCCACCATCGGGCCCGAATTGTCGACCGGAGCAAACTGGATCGTCCCCTTTTCGAGCAGGGCACCATCCACGGTCACAGTCCCGGAGACAGGAACGCGACGTGGCCCGGAATCGCTGCAACCGCACAATGAGAAGCACAAAGTGGCCAGCACCATGCCAGCCAGAAATCGGTCGTGCGTGGAGTTCCAGACAGCCAGTTCTCGCGACGCGATGAGTGTACGAATCATGGATATTTCCCTGTTGATAGAGAAACCGGCGGCGAGCAGTTCTCGGAGATCGACTGTCTCGCCAACCGGTCGGGACAGACTTAGAACTCGCCAGCGACTTCACCGCCAGCACGGGTCGACAACGACTTGAGAAGGTTGTGGTCCGTCGATTCGCTCACGAAACGCACGCCACCATCCCCCAGCAGGAAATGCACACCGCCGACATGGTCGCTGCGGAAACTGGCGAGACGAGTTTGATCGCCATCCAGCCGCTTGGGATTCAATGGGCCCTGAGTCGAGAACAACGTGGCGAGTGGATAAGGCGAAGACCAGTAGGTGAAACCGAACCGCACCTGCCCTGCGCAGGGCCCCGAAGTGAATGTGTAATCCGGAAAATTCCAGGCCGATTCACCCGCGAGGAACGTCGAGGACAACCCATCAGTCACGTCGCGAAAGCGAATCGGACCGCTGTCCTGATTCACGATCAGCCCATCATTCGGGTTGCCGGTGGTCCGGGTTCCCCAGGGATCGCCACTGCCACTGCACCCGGCATAGGTCCCCGGAGCCCGCATATTCGCATCGCAGCCCGAAATCGGCACAACTCGTCGAATCACAGCCGATGGGCAGAGATAGGTCGGAACCCGCTGCGATACGACCTGCTGATTCACCGCGTCAGTATGCGGCTTGTTGAAATCATAGATGTTGTACATCGGAGCCTGATCGATGTGAGACAGGATGCTCACAAAGACGGATGTCCGCGTGTACCCGCCACTCAAATCGCCCGGAGGAACTGTTGCAAACGTGTCGTGATAGTTGTGCATCGCCAGACCAATCTGCTTGAGATTGTTCTTGCACTGGCTCCGCCGAGCAGCCTCGCGAGCCTGTTGGACTGCGGGCAACAACAACGCCATCAAAACCGCGATGATCGCGATCACAACCAGAAGCTCAATCAGCGTAAAGCCCCGGCGACGAACTGCAGCATGGTCTAACATGACCGTCCTTCCTCAATTGTGAATTAGTCACAGAACACGAAGAGATCCGCCAAAAAGCGGAATCACACATCCGTGGCTGGCTGCCTGAGGAAAGGTGGCTGGCGACGTAATTGAGATTGAGTCTCAGTGTCCCTGATTTTCCAGGGAAGTCAATAATCGACAACAGACTTTTCTCCGGATTTGTTGCGAAAAACATCTCCAGAGACAATAAATTCACCACAAAAACTTACTAAATAACACATTACGAACAACAACAAATCGCTGAACATCCCCCATCAGGAAGCCCAATGCCAGCGTCTTGTCGTACGACCGCTCAGCCAGAGACTGGTCAGAAACGAACTTCAAAGACGACTTGGCTGCTCAAGGCCGCTCTCGTCGCACACTTGCGGTTTCCCCTGTCAGTCCCGTATCAAGTCTCCTGTGACCAACGGCCCGAACGTGTTCGGTGGCTCCGTTCGATGTCTGGCCCACTTCTCTGTTGAGGAACTCCCATGATTCGTTTCTGGACCTGTCTGTCCGCTTGCCTCTGTCTGGCCGCTACCGGCTTCGCTGCGGATCGAGTGGCTTACGACACGATCGAAGCTGCCAAAGCAGCTGGCCCCGACTTCGCGATCCAGGGCGAGTACGCCGCTGACGGCTGCGGTGTGCAGGTCATTGCCCTGGGTGAAGGCCAGTTCCGCGCGGTCAAGTACGTCGGCGGGCTCCCCGGGATCGGCTGGGATCGCAAGACGAAGTCCACGGAAGAAGGCGATGCCGCGAAGATCGCCGAGATCACCAGCAGCATGATGAGCATCAAGCGCAAGAGCCCGACCCTCGGCGCCAAGCCACCCGCCGGAGCCATCGTGCTGTTTGACGGTAGCGAAGAGAGCCTCAAGGCCCACTGGAAGCCAGGCGCCAAGAAGAACGAAGCCGGTCTCTTAATGCAGGGTTGCACCACAACCGACGAATTCCAGGACTACACCATGCATCTGGAATTCGCCCTGCCCTTCATGCCAAACTCCCGAGGTCAGGCCCGCGGCAACAGCGGCTTCTACCTGCAGGGCCGATACGAAGTCCAGATGCTCGACTCCTTCGGGCTCGACGGACTGAACAATGAGTGCGGTGGCGTCTACACCGTCGTCCAGCCTGATGTGAACATGTGCCTGCCCCCGCTCACCTGGCAGACCTATGACGTGGATTTCACAGCGGCGAAGTTCGAAGGCGACAAGAAGGTCTCGAACGCCAAGATCCACTTCCGGCACAACGGCGTCGTGATCCATGATCGCGAGCTGCCCAAGATGACCCCCGGCGGCCCGCTGAGCACCGAATCGGCAGCCCCCGGCCCGCTCTATCTGCAGGACCACGGCGACCCGGTCCGCTATCGCAACATCTGGGCGATCAAGAAGTAAGCCGAGTGGCTCGGATTTTTACGACAAATCAGATCCTGACAGGGAACTCATCCGTTTCCAGTGTTATCATAGGCCGGTCCGGAACAGTTCATTGCTCCGCACCGGTCTCTTTTATTGGGCACCCCGCCTCATGACACGTTCACATCGAGTGTCACTCGTTGCCATTCTGGTCATCGCCCTGACCTGCCCGCTTGTCGCCTGCGCTCAACAGCCGGTCCGCAAGGCGCTGAAGCGGAGGTCCGATTCGTCGACACAGAAGCCAGCCACCCACGCTCAAAAGCCCGCCCCTCAGCCAGCGGCCCCCAAGACCGGTTCACCGTCGCCGTCGCAGCCTGACACTTCCAAACTTCCCGCCCCCAGCCCCGAAATGACCGATCCGCAGCCGGTCGTTCCCGCTTCCGGGACCGAGCCAGCCGAATCACAGGATCCGGATTCTCCAACCATCGTGCCTGCCTCGGGTGTTCAGCCCTCAGCATCAGACACAATTGCAGAAAATTCGGACACTCCAGAGACCCGCCCGGCCGAGAAATCGTCATTACCTTCGACATCAAAAAAATCCTCTAAGCTCCCACTCGCCAAGCCTGTTCCTCAGACGAAATTGCCTCTCAAGCGGACCGTGCCTCAGCTGCCGTCGAGCGGCAAAGCCGTCCCTTCGCCGTCCAAACCCGCCACTCGAGCAGCAATCCCCCCCGCCGGGACCAAATCGCCCGCACTGCAGGCTCCCAACACGGCCAAGAAAACCGACACACCGCCCGTTCCCGCCAAATCGCCCGCGACACAAGCAGCAAACCCAACACCGAAGAAACCATCAGCCCCGTCAGCTGCTTCAAAGAAGGTCCCGGCAAAACAATCTCCCAAGACTGTGGCCAAACCCGCAACGCCCTCCAAGGCCACTACGCCCCCAAAGGCCACTACGCCCCCAAAGGCCACTACGCCCCCAAAGGCCACTACGCCCCTGATTCCGAAACCCTACAGGCCGTCTGCCACACCCCAAGCAGTGCCTCAGACCACAATACCGGCGGCTCAACCTTCCGCCGTCCCCCAGCCAGCTTCACTGGTCCCGATGCCACTCATCGTCGACTCCCCGTCGTTAGTCCCAAAGATGTCTGACCCGGCCCCGAAGACCGACGTACCCAGCGTTTCCGACGAGACACCAGAGGCATTGCCTGCATCGCCTACCAATGAAACGACCACTGCCGAGCCCGTCCCAAGTAAGGACTCCGACCCGATGCCCAATGGCCTGGTCGAGTTGCTTTCGCCAGTTCCGGACGACGCCACTGCCCCTCAGCCAATCAAGCACTCCGAGCCCGAAACGGCACCGGAGGCTATCATCCCTTCACAGTTCCCCACGGAGTCAGCCCCCTGGCAAGCTCCTCTCGATGTCGCTGTCGGGCCAGATGGTTCGTACTTCATTGCTGACCGCAAGCTGCCCGGCGTCTGGCGAATGAAGGACGGACAGACAACGGAGTTTTACAAGGGACCCGAGAATCCCAGAGCCCCCATGGGCGCGGTTCGATCCCTGTTCGTGGCAGCTGACGGAACTCTGTTCGCTGGTGACGCCGCAACGAAGGATGTCTATTCCATCTCACCTTCGGGCGAAATCAAATCACTCTCGCGAAATTCGGTCGGCATTCCCAACTCGATCTCGGTCGTGGATGGAACCCTGTATGTCGCCGACATTGAACAGCAGAAGATCTGGAGGTTACCGGCGGCAGGTCTTGGTATCGCCCAGCAACCCACGGAGTTCGCGGATGTCCCGGGCTGTCGCGGTTTGTATATCGACGAACTGGGATTCATCTGGGTCGTCTCGACCATCCAGCCTCAGCTGCGAAGGTATACGGGAGATGGCAAGTTCGACCCCGTCCTGGAAAACGTGACCTTTGAATTCCCCCAGCAAGTTTGTGTGACCATCGAGGGGACCGTTTATGTCACCGACAGCGCTGCTAAGACGGTATGGCGGATCGAACGCGGAGGTCAGCCCGAAAAATGGCTGACCAGTCCTCATCTTTCGACTCCGAATCGCATTCTTCAACAGGGAGAGCACTTCATCGTCGGCGACGCGAAGGCGAACTCTCTCTTCCGGGTCTCTAAGTTCGCCTCCATCGAGTTGATGATCAACGGCTCCAATACCACAGCAGAATCGACCGCCAAAGCCACGGAAACGACGCCCCCCAACCCGGCTGCTGGTAACACCACGGCGAACTAGCCGACTCCTGGTGATGTTCAATCCACAAGCTGTTGAATGCACCGGGCCCTTGGAATCACTGACGAACGACACTGCCTCATCTCCCCTCGAATATGCTTTACGAAACTCCCTGGCTCAACCCAGACTGGCAACGACAGATCCAACGCCTGCTCGATTCGTACCACCGCTGGGTGGGGGCCGAACTGATCGATCGATCGGGAACGTTCGAAGAGCAAGCCCGCCGCGTCTTCGAGGCCCCTTTCGTCATCGTCTCGCACGGAACGCAGCCCGACCCGATCCTGAATTCGGCGAATGCCGTCGCTCTGCGATTATGGGAACTGCCACTCGAGAAGTTCCTGCAAACCCCTTCTCGCCTGACAGCTGAGCCTGTCCACCGCGATGAGCGAGCCAGAATGCTCGAAGCGACCACGCGTCAGGGTTACATCGACGACTACCAGGGGATACGAGTTTCTTCGACCGGTCGTCGCTTTCGCATTGATCGAGCGACCGTCTGGAACATTGTCAATGAGCAAGGCCACCCCGCCGGACAGGCTGCGACTTTCTCCGACTGGGTATTTATCGACGAAGTGAAAACCGCGGGCTCATCGCCAGCGTAAGCCCAAGTGAGAATAAGAACCGTCGAAGCCTCAAGCAGGCGACGGAGAGGGAATCACACCTCGCCCGTTGAATTTCGATGATTGCTGCGTCTTGATGCAATGGCTATCGCCGCTTCGCGGCTGCCAGATAACGGCTACCTGAAGTCCTTGGGCTGACGCCCAAGGCTATTGACTACCACCGCTTCGCGGTTCAGAGGATGGGCGAGAAATCATCGACGACTCGGACTCTCTCTCTGCCCCGGCCATCAGACTTACGCGGCCCGGCGCTGACCAGCCTCGCCTGCAGTCGGCCGAGGCTGAAAGAGATGCTCGCGAGTACATGGCATCCCGCTGAGTCCCTTGGTCTGGTGCTTGGTCGCGACAGTCTGATAGATGCGGGCATTCCCTTCGCCCAGCAAAAACACACAGCAGGCCAGATAGAGAGCCCAGAGCCGGTACTTTTCCTCACCGACCTGACGGATCGCCTCTTCGCGATTCGCCTCCAGCCGCTTGCACCAGTGCCGACACGTCATCGAGTAGTGATCGCGCCACCCTTCCACATCATGCACGTCAAAGCCACGGCTCTCCATGCACTGGACCATGTGCCCGAGATGATCGAGTTCGCCGCCCGGGAAGATGTACTTGGCCAGTAGTCGCCGATCCGCATTCATCTTGCGGAACGCCTTATCCGTCACCTTGGCCGGACGAGTGATCCCATGATTGAGGAACAGCCCGCGATCCCGCAACAGCGAGTTCACCTTGGCCATGTACCCCGCCATGTTGTCGATTCCGACATGCTCGACCATCCCCACGCTGGAGATCTTGTCGAACGGCCCTTCGACGTACGCATAATCCTTGAGCTCCGCTGTAACCAGCCCCTGCAGCCCCATCTTCGCGATGCGTTCATGAGTCAGCGCCAGCTGCTCTTTGGACAGCGTAATCCCGTGGGCGTGAACGCCGTAGTTCTTCGCCGCGTGACAGATCAACGCCCCCCATCCACAACCGATATCAAGCATTCGCTCACCGGGCTTGAGCTGCAGCTTGCGGCAGATCATGTCGAGCTTGTTGATCTGGGCCTGTTCGAGGGACTCGTTCCAGTCATGGAAATAGCCACAGCTGTAGACCATCTGCTCGTCGAGGAAAAGCTTGTAGAAATCGTTGCTCAGGTCGTAATGGAACTGGATGAAGTCCTGGTTCTCTTGCTGCTCACGTTTACGACCAGTCTCATCGCCGGAGTAGCAATGTTCGACCTGCGTCGACTCCCCCTTCGCAAACAGAAAGGACGAAGCGAACTTTGCCATCAGCCCCAGCGGGAGAGACTTCACCTTCTTGCGCGTGTTCTTGACGCGAGCCGTTTCGATAAAGGTCACCATATCGGCCCCGCGCAGGTCGATCTTGCCGAGGGCGTAAAGCCTCATCAGCGTGTCCGCCTTGGGGCTGCGCATCAGTGTCGCGATGACGCCCGGCCCGGAGAGCACGATTTCCATACCCGGTCTGGGATTCTCGCCGAGGGCCACGACGCTGCCGTCCCAGAGCCGTATCGAGATCGGAGTATTCAGCAGCGGACGCAAGTAGTTGAACAGTTCAGTCGCGCGGCGAATCTGCCGCTGAGCAGTCGTTTCATTTCCGAACATCGAGGAACTCCATTTCCTACTGCATCGTACCCGACCTTTGCCTGCGACGGGTCCACTGAACCATTCAAAACCGGGTTCAGGGGGGAACTTAGAAAATCAGGCCATTTGCTGCGAGAGCGATTTTCGACGACACGCGAAGTGGGAGAGAGTTGCAGCGGGCAATGATTGGCTCTCAAAAGGCAAATCTATGCCATTCCATCATCGCAGTTGAGCGAGGGAACTTGACGATGAACGTCTGATGAGATCGAATTTTCAGTTGTTTTTACTGCATACCCGTGAAACCGAAAGTTGTGACTCCTCTCTGGAATACGGATATGTCATTGTTCAGCCTGACCACAGTCTGACGTGATATTCGACGACTGCTCTATGGAAAGCACATCACTCACTTTGATTAACCGTTTGCGACTCGGGGAAGATTCCGAGGCGTGGGTGAGGATGTTTGGGCTCTATCGCCCTCTTCTGGTTGTCTGGATTCGCAAGTTCGGTGTGCAAGCCGCCGATGAGGATGATTTGTTGCAAGAGGTGTTGCTAACGGTATCAACGGGGCTGAAATCGTTCGAGCACAACGGTCGACCGGGTGCGTTTCGAACTTGGCTGAGGAATATTCTCGTCAACCGCTTGCGAAACTTCTGGAGAGCGAGAGATCGCCGTCCGCTCGCTGCGGATGACTCTGATATCGAACGCCGACTGACCCAATTGGAGGATTCTGCCAGCGCCACGAGCCAGCTGTGGGATCGGCAACACGATCTCTTTGTACTTCATCAGTTGCTCGAATTATCCCGCGCCCGATTCTCCTCTGAGACTTGGACCGCCTTTACACGAGTCGCTCTCCACGGAGAGCGTCCCGACATCGTCGCCCGAGAAATGGGACTGTCCCTGAATGCGATCTTTATTGCGAAGTCACGTGTTTTGAGCAGGTTACGACAAGAAGCGGTCAGCTTGGTCGAATGGGCTGGGAATTTTCCGACAATCTTGTGAATGGATTTTGGAGGAACAGCACTTTCTCAATAGCTTGAGATTCCTTGTCCGAATCCGCTGATGCCTCCCGACCGACGAGATGAGTCGATAAACATGCCCACACCCCTGCAACACCCCAGCTTGAAAGAGTTGACGGCATTTAGTCACGGGCAATTGTCGCCCACGGATGCTGTCTTGGTCGAGAACCACATTGAGGGGTGCGGTACATGTTGCGAAACACTTCTCAGCCTGTCATCAGATGACACGTTTGTCGGCTTGCTGCGTCAGACGAGCGGCGCGGAAGAACTTTCGGAGCAGTGGGAGGACAACGAGGCGATTCCACCATCGCTCGTGAATCATCCTCGCTACAACGTGATTGGATTGCTCGCCAGAGGAGGCATGGGCGATGTCTTCCAGGCGGAACATCGCAGTATGGGACGCATTGTCGCCCTCAAAGTCATCAATAAGAAACTGGTCCGCGATCCGGAAGTCGTCGAACGTTTTCAACGAGAAGTCCGTACAGCTGCCCGTCTCTCGCACGTCAATATCGTGACCGCCTATGACGCGGAGCAGAGTGACGAGCTTCACATCCTCGTGATGGAGTATGTCGACGGGTTGAATCTGGCCTCGCTGGTCAAGGGGTGCGGTCCGCTTCCCGTGAGTGATGCGTGCGACTATGCCCGGCAAGCGGCGGTCGGCTTGCAGTTCGCTCATGAGCAAGGAATCGTGCATCGGGATATCAAGCCACACAACCTGATGCTGGCCTCGGGGACCGTCAAGATTCTTGACTTTGGGTTGGCATCGCTGACGGCTGAAACGGTTGGTACCAGAAGTGATGCAGCGTTCAGCGATGGGAGTCTGACAGCTGCGGGCTCGGTGATGGGAACGCCAGACTTTATCTCCCCGGAGCAAGCCCAGAATGCACATCGGGCCGACATCCGGAGCGATATCTACAGCTTGGGAGCGACACTGTATTACCTGCTCTGTGGACGGGCTCCCTTCTCGTCGGGAAGTGTTGCGGAGCGACTAAAAGACCACGCCGAAACAGTGTCGCTCGCGATTCATACATTGAGGCCCGAAGTGCCCCAGGAGTTGTCCGACATCATCGCCCGCATGCTATTGAAAGACCCAAACCAGCGTTTCCAGACGCCTCAACAGGTGGCGACGGCGCTGGCACCGTTCGCGGTAGCCGCCCAGCCGACCACTGTCCTCACCGCATCATCCAATGCTGGACGATCGAGTCGGCAGCGGAGTTGGACGCTCACATGGGCGAGCGCCGCGTTGGCCCTGTTAGTCGCCTCAGTGATTTATGTCCAAACCGACAAAGGCACCCTCAAGATCGAATCCGCTGATGACTCCGTGAAGGTCACAATCACACAAGACCCCGATGGAGCGGGAGGCTCCCAACTGAGCGCGACGTTCATTGATACTCTCACCGGCACAGAAGTGAAACGACTTCCGAGCGGTGAATATCAAGTCGACCTCGGGGAAAAGAAGAATGAATTCGAAGTCGACCATGACAGCTTCACTCTGCGTCGAGGGGAAACCGTGGTGGTCAAAGTCACTCGCAGCGAGGCCAGGGAGGGATCAGTGGCGAACGCCGCGAAGGACGCGCAACCCACGTCTCCCCCAAAAGCACTCTCCAAAATGTCGCTGCCGGAACATGCTCAGCAAACACTCATGATGCAGGGGAACCGTCTTTCTGAAGAGGCGGCGAAGGCCCTCCAAGCCACCGCGGATGCAGACCCATCCGATGTCGAGTCACGTCTGCAACTCCTCGGCTACTACTGGCAAAAGACGATCTTCACCCCCGCTGCACGCGAGCCACATCTGAAACTCGTCTGCTGGGTCGTCGAAAACTATCCCCAGTCAGAAGCGGCAGCTGTGCCGGAGTCGCAGGTGAATGCCGGGATCGATCCCAAGAGCTACAGCAAAGTGAGGGCACTCTGGCTGAAGACCGTCGAAGACCATCCAGAGAACTCGGAGATCTTGGGGAATGCGGCCCACTTTTTCCTACTCCCTGAGCGAGATCTCTCGGAAGAGCTTCTGAAGAAAGCTCAGACGATTGATCCCAAGAACCCACAGTGGGCACAAGACTTGGGGCAGTTGTACCAGCTCTCTTCCAATGATCCGCGTTCTGAGGAAAACGGACGCGAGTTTTCAGAAAAGGCATTGATGCAGTTTGAGCTGGCTCTGAAGCTCAAAGGAGCCTTGAAAGTGAACTCCTATGAACTCGGCTACCTAGCGAAAGCTGCATTCAATGCGGGTGCGAACGACAAGGCAAAAGGCTATGCAGAGCGGCTCATCCAGACCGGTGACCAGGGCGAGGGCGTCCACAATGGAAATCTTATTCTCGGTCGGGTGGCCTTGAGAGCAGGAGATGCCGACGACGCAGGGAAGTACCTGCTCCTGGCGGGCAAGTCGACCGGCTCACCCTCGCTGAGCTCGTTCGGACCGAATATGTCGCTGGCCAAGGAACTGCTCGAACAGGGACAGCAGGATGTCGTGCTGGAGTACTTGGACCTCTGTGGCAAGTTTTGGCTAGACCCGAAGTTGAACCAATGGATGACGACCATCCGAGCGGGCGGGGCTCCGGACTTTGGCGGGAACTTGTCGTACTGAGAATGCATCTCGAAACCTCCAGCGACCTCGGGAGCTGAAGGGGTGGCTGGGCGGTCGAGAATTGACTGGAGCGGATTGGCTTTGTTCGCCGCTGAGGCATGAGATTTGGCTCAAGCGTCACGGCCCAAGCGGGCCACCAGCAGTGGTCACGTTCGAACATTACGCGAGACGCGTCGCCAGAGCTGGAGCACCGAAGGTTGCGGGCAGAGGCTCGTCACGCGGAGCGATGACGGCTACGTCCAGTTCAATGCGCCGAGTGCGTGACCTTGTCGGGCAGTGGTCGCCGCTTTCGACCGGTTCGAGCTGGACGCAAGCTGCGAATCTGGCCCTCGATCCGGCGATACCAGAAGACCGTGACAACGACCACATGATCCGAGAAAACCGGCATCGGCGGGTGAGTCGACGGTTCCTGAATCCGCTTAACCATCGGCAAGGCCCCGAACCGCAGCAACATGCTGATCGTGAACAGCACGTGATATCCGGTGATCGTCCCTCGCCAGAACGGAATCGCCAGCCCGTCCATCTGAGTCAGTGCATAACCGGAAGTGATCGCCGTGATCCCACCCACGATCCCCGCGATTGCGGTTCCCGAGGCGACGAACATCGTCCGGTTCTCCACGGGCGAGTTCTTGAGCAGGAACCCGTTGTTCGCAATCACGATTCCCGCATTCAAGGCGGCATCCAGCACGAACATCGGCAAGATCGCCCAAAAGGCGAGCGTCGGATCCTTCGGAGCCAGGATCAGACAGAACATGTTGATCGGCTTGAGCGTGACACAGAC
>CANJZR010000065.1 GCA_947479075.1 Planctomycetaceae bacterium | reverse complement strand
TGGTTGAGCGTCCTGCCGGACGATCAGCGGAACGCGCTCGCCCCGCAGCTGGCCCCAAGAAGATCGCCTCCAGCGGTGACCGCTCAACACGTCGTCCCGAAGGCGAACGCTCAGCCGGAGCTCGTCCCAAGGGAGCCCTGGGAACCAAACGTTCTGCCGAACCCGGTCGTGGTGAACGCCGTCCCGATCAGCGCACTGCCCTCAAGGCTGGCAAACCAGCTCCATTCAAGAAGTCTGCTGGGAAGCCCAAAAGGCCAAGCCGTGGTGACCAGCCGAATGAGAGCTTCGGTCGTCGCAGTCCCGGCCAGCCCAAACGCCCCGGCAAGAATCCGCCACGAGGCAAATAAGCGGTCTGGTCGAGCGAGGGTGTCTGTTCAGAATCCTCACGAGTCAGTCTCGTCAACACGATGTCCGGGAATGGGAGCGAGCCCATGCGATACGGATTTGGATTGTTCGTCATTCTGGCTGTCAGTGTGACAGCCTGGGCCGACGACAAGGCGATTGAACTCCAGTCCAGCGACTCGACGGTCGTCATGCGAGTGAACGCAGTGGAGACGCTGCGTTATGTCTTTCGTGATCCCGAAGTGTCACGCCCCTACATCGTCCCCGTGCGCACAACATCGGGGCTGCAGGTCTCCCGCAACCATCCCCCGCAGGCGGGCCAGGACAAAACGGATCACCTCGGCCTGCACACGGGAATCTGGCTCTCATTCGGAGACATCAGCGGCAACGACTACTGGCGATTGAAGGCCCGCACTGAGCATGTGCGATTCATCGCTCCGCCCACTGTGAAGAACGGTATCGGCAGCTGGTCGGTTCTCAATCGTTATCTCTCAATGGACGGCCAGTCGACGGTCTGCGAAGAAACGGCCCGCTATTCCGTCGAGCTGGTTCCACATGGCTACCTGCTTCGCATGACCAGCAAGTTTCAGACGGAGAAAAACGAAGCTGTCTTCGGCGATCAGGAAGAAATGGGACTGGGGATTCGCGTCAACACGCTGATCTCCGTCGAGAAGGATCTCGGCGGTCGCCTCCTCGACAGCGAGGGCAGACGCAACGGAGCAGGAATCTGGGGGAAGACCTCGGACTGGTGCGACTACTCCGGGCCGCTTGATGGAAGATGGGCTGGCATAGCACTCTTCAGCTCGCCCAATAACTTCCGCCCCAGCTGGAATCACGCCCGCGATTATGGTTTTCTGGCGGTCAACCCGTTCGGGCGTGCGGCATTCACTCAAGGTGAGCCGAGCCGCATTGTTGTCCGCCCTGGTGAACCCCTGACCTTAGACTTTGGAGTCTATATCCACGAGTCAGCCACGGAAAAGGACTGCGACCTGCCAGAGGTTTATCAGCAGTACATCCTCTCCGCATCAAAGCCATAGCGCCGCAGATAAGCAAAAATCCAATAGCCCGAAGCGTGAGTGATCCTGAGCGGGCTGCAATTCTCAACGAACCCTCGCAGGCAGTTGGAGCCATAGCGAGAGATACGGTGCCAATCGACGAACACCACCCGTCCCCCGGGGTTCACCCCTCGTTGATCTGCCCCTTGATGACTCGCTGGGTTTCTTCCCACTTTGAATCGAGCAGCTTCACATACTCCTCGGGACTCAGCAGCTTGGCGTTGGTCTCGAAACTATAGAGCCAGCCACCGCCATACCCATCAGTGTTGATGGCCGATGGGTCGTCGAGAACCACGGGGTTAAAGTCGAGCACCTTGCCCTCGGCCGGTGGAAAGAGAGTCGAAACGGCTTTCGCACTCTCGATCTCTCCAATCTCCTGCTTCTTGCGAACGGCGGTGTAGGGTTCGATTGACCAGTCGAGAAAGTAAACGTCCTGCAGCATGCGCACGGCATAGGACGTGAACCCGACACGAAACCCGCCCGGACCAGTCTGCAACCAGAGATGATGGTCGGAGTACCAGCGATCCGTGGGCACTCGGGCTTCGAAATTGCCCATCATGAAAACAAGTGGTTCAGACATCAGCCAAGTACATCCCTTAGACACCAGCACGTATCGGCACCGCGATACCAGAGCATGGATGTTACGCCACCCGGCTCGCCCCGTCGATGAAGAGGGAATCTGTGAACAAACGAGCCAGACTAGACCGCTACTGGACCTTTACACGGCAGAACTTTTTCTTGCCCACCCAGACCATCAAACCGTCGGTGATCGCAATCAGCTGATCGTGCTTTTCGATCTTGGTCCGGGCTTCTGTGAGTGCTGCGGATCCTTGATCAATCTGTCGACGGGCATCCGACGTTGAAGGACAGAGGCCCAGTTGCTTCAACAGAATCGCTGCAGGAATCTGCCCATCAGTCAGACTCGCAGCGGACAGAACCACTTCAGGAATATCCGTCGGCAAGGCCCCCTCGCTGATCTCACGCTGCCAGCGGTTCGCCGCTTCCACGCCCATCTCGGCGGAGTGGTACTCCCCGATGATGAGCTTGGCCAGTGCGATCTTGGCTTCCTTGGGATGACCAGCCAGCAGCTGATCGACCTCAGCCAATGGCATATTCGTCAGCAACTCGAAGTACATCCGCAGGCACGCATCCGGCACCTGCATGAACTTCTTCATCATGTCGTACGGCGACTCAGCGATGCCGATGTAGTTCCCCAGACTCTTGCCCATCCGGCGCACGCCATCGAGCCCCACCAGAATCGGTGACATGACGCCAATCTGCTGTGAGAGCCCCTGATCCCGCTGCAGGTCACGCGCCAGCATGAAGCTGTAGAGCTGTTCGGTCCCGCCCAGTTCGATGTCGGACTTGATCTTCACGGAGTCCCAAGCCTGCATGATCGGGTACAGGCACTCATGCAGATAGATCGGCGTCTCGGTCGCGAACCGCTTGGAGAAGTCATCACGGGTCAGCATCTGGGCGACGGTGACCTTGCTCGTCAGTTCAAGAATGTCCGAGAAGGACATCTTGCCGAACCAGTCGCCATTCCGATGAACCTCTGCATTCGACAGGTCGATCACCTTGCCGACCTGTTCCAGATAAGTCTGGGCATTGGCCTCGACCTTCTCGGCTGTCAGGCGTGAACGGGCCTGATCGCGTCCGCTGGGATCGCCGACCAGTGCGGTGTAGTTCCCGATGATGATGACGGCCTGATGCCCCAGTTCCTGGAACTGCCGCAACTTTCGCATCGGCACCGTATGGCCCAGGTGCAGGTCGATCCCGGTCGGGTCGATGCCATATTTAATCCGCAGCGGGGTACCGGTCTCGCGGCTCTTCTTGAGCATGCCGGCAAGTTCGACCTCCGGGACGATCTTCTCGACACCACGACGGATGATGGCCAACTGTTCTTCGACGGGTGGAAACTGCATGGGAGGCGGTCGAACTCAAGAAGGAAACGGGAAGCTCAAGATTCTATCGCAAGCCGGTGACCACTTGCCAAGCGATCAGGCCACTGACCGCATGGGACTGCAGAGAAGAGATCAATCAGCAGCTGATTGGCTCCCCCCAGAGGCACCGAGTACTTGCGAAGGGAAGAATCGAATGCGTCATTGCGGCTCGGGACAGACAAGAATGTCTGTCCTCTGATCTCGCCGCTCTGCCCCCACATCACTAAACCACGGGTGTATCGTTCATCACCGTACACGGGATCTTGCGACTGATCCGCTTCATCAGTGAGGTCAGCACGCGGCCCGGGCCGATTTCATAGAACTCATCGATCCCTGCTTCGAGCATGGCCTTCATGCTGTCTTCCCAGCGGACAGGATTGAGAACCTGCCGCACCAGGATGTTGCGGATCTCCTCGGGGTCCGCATGGCTGGCCACGTCGACATTCGAGATCACTGGCATCCGGGGGGGATTGATCGTGACACCTGACAAAGCAGCTGCCAACTTCTGGTCGGCGGGCTTCATGATCTCGGTGTGGAAGGCCCCCGCCACGGTCAGACGCACGACCTTCGCGCTCGCAGCTTCGGCCAGTTCCACAGCTCGATTCACGCCCGCATGAGACCCGGCAACCACGATATTCCCGGGACAGAGCAGGTTCGCAATCTGCACCGTTCCGGCTTCCTTCGTTGCCTGCTCACAGATCTGCTGGACCTGCTCCTGCGGCAGCATCAGGATGCTCGCCATGCCCGATGGGGTCGCATCTGCGGCGGCCTGCATCGCCTCGCCCCGCTGCTTCACAACACGTAAACCATCTTCAAAGGTCATCGCCCCGGCAAACACGAGAGCGGTGTACTCACCAAGACTCAGCCCGGCGGTCATCTCGCACCGGCCCGGCAGGTCAGGCATTTCGGCTTTCACCTTTTCCAGACAGGCCAGGCTCGTCACGTAAATCGCGGGTTGGCTGACGGCCGTGGAGTTCAGGCGATCAGCGGGCCCATTCTTACAGACTTCCGCCAGGTCGTATCCGAGGATTTCGCTGGCCCGTGCATACAGCGCAGCTGCGGCGGGATAGGCCTCGGCGATCTGCTGCCCCATTCCGATGTGCTGGGCGCCCTGACCGGGGAAGAGAAAAGCGATGCGTGCCATAAGAGAGTGCAGACGGAGGGAATGGATGGGCTGAGCCACTCACACCGGAGCGACTCGATAAAGCTGTCGACCGGGGGCCACACCCGAGTTCACTCATCGAGCTTTCATCAGCTCGCCTGGGAGCACTCGCAGCAGCACCACTTACCCCCAACTGCCGACGACATCGGTGATCTTCTCGTTGACCTTACGCTCGTAGATCGTCCGCGTGGTTCGCAAGGCATTGCGGATAGCCCGGGCGTTGCTGGAGCCGTGGCAGATCATACAGATCCCGTCCACACCGAGCAGCGGAGCGCCGCCGACTTCGTGGTACTCAAAGCGTGCGTGCAGAGCCTTGAAGGTCATTGAGGCCTGGTGACGTTCCGTGTCGAGCGACTTCAGGACTTCGGACGAAATGACTTTCATCATCATTTCTGCCATGCCTTCGCTGACCTTCAACACGACATTGCCCACGAAGCCTTCACAGATGATGACATCTGCATCGCCCTGGTACAGGCCGCGACCTTCGACGTTGCCGACATATTTTCCAGGGCACGGCTGTTTGACCAGCAGGTCATGAGTCTCAAGGACGAGTTCGGTCCCCTTGCCTTCTTCGCTGCCGATATTCATCAGTCCGACGCGAGGTGTCTCGATCCCCAGGATCGCCTTGGCGAAGATCGACCCCATAGCTGCGTATTGGTGCAGGTGTTCGGGACGAGCTCCCGGATTGGCACCGACATCCATCAGGACGGCCTGGCCATTCAGAGTGGGCAGCACGACAGCAATACCGGGACGTTTCACACCTTTGAGAAAAAGGCGGGTCCGCAGTCCGGATGCGACTACTCCGCCAGTGTGGCCCGCGCTCACGACGGCATCGGCCTCTTTATTGGCCATCAACTTCCAGCAGGTCGTGATGGAGCAGTCGGGCTTTTTCCGCAGGGCATCCATCGGCTTTTCGTCCATGCCGATAAAGTCTGCCGAGTGAACGACCGTCAGCCGCTCGCCGGAATACCCTGTTTCCTCGATCTGGCTGTCCAGCAACTCACGCTGCCCAACCAGCAGGATCTCCAGCTGGGGGTCGTGAGTGAGTGCTTCGATAGCTCCCGCGATGTTGATACCGGGCGCAAAGTCCCCGCCCATCGCGTCTAAAGCGATCCGCATGTGCAGTGTCCGCCCTGAGGGGAGAAGGAACTGGAACCACCAAGGAGGACCACGACTTCGACAGCCGGACCCCACGAACAATTCGGGCGGCATGACTGGCTCAATTCCACGAGCCCTTCACACCGCCTGACAGAACTATTCACCCTGCTGCGGAACCATCAGCCGACCGTGGTAGTAACCACAGTTCGGACAAACAACATGTGAGGGCACAGCTGTTCCGCACTGGGAACAAAACTGCAACTTGAGCGGACGTACAGCATCGTGTGAGCGACGCATGTTACGCCGGGACTTCGATTGACGTCTTTTCGGTACGGCCATGACTTCAGCCTAACTCTATGTGTCCATGTGACTTGCCACGACCGTTCTCCATCCGGTCGCACCCTCTGCCTCTGTCTGTTCCGGCAGTGGATTGGGTATCGTATGGTGGGCAATTCGAGGGGTCAAGCGAGCGTAACTTGTTTTGAGGAAAAGGGGATCGGGGATTTAACTGGCCTGATACTCAGTCCCATCGCACATCCAGTTCCGCAGTAACCGTGACCGGCTTACCGTCTCGCAGCAGCTCAATTGTCACTTCGTCTCCGGGCATCAACTCGCTGACTTCGCTGATCAGCTGGGACATGTCGTGGATGGTATGTGATTGGAAATTCGTGATGACATCCCCCACAAGAATTCCCGCCCGCTCCGCGGGTTCGTCGGGGTAGACCTTGGTCACACGAAGTCCGTTTGGATCCGAAACTCCGGAAAGCCCCAGAAGCGCTCCGCCGCTGCCCTTGAGGTCATCAGACTTGACCAGCTTGTCCCACTCTTTTTCATACACCAGCGTCGGGACGTGAAAATTGAATTCCAATGGCTGGCCGATGCGGCTGTTGATGGCGATCACTTCGCCGTTCATGTTGAACATCGGTCCGCCCGAGTCGCCGCCCACGAGTTCGCAATCAGTCTGCACCAGCCGCTGGCCCTGCATGATGACGCGTCCGACTCGCACGGGAGCAGTTCGTCCCTTCATATACCCGCCAGGGTGGCCGAGCACGACGCACCAGTCACCGAGCTTGGTCTTCGTCTTGCCGTTCAATGCGGACTCGCGCGGGCAGTACGGCCAGTCGTTGCGGCCCCCCTCAATCTGAATCAGCCCTGAATCGAGGTTGCGGTTCCGTCCCAGAGTCCGCCCCGCTACGGTCGTCCCATCGGACAATGTGATCTCGGCGGGACGCCCCGGACGCCCTGAAACGTGTCCAGCTGTCATGATCAGGCCACTGGGGGTGACGATGACTCCGCTGCCATGCGCCTCGTTAATCCTCACCGCGACGGTCGCGGACTGGAGGCGGGGGAGAATTTCCTTGAGATGCGTTTCAAATGACTTCAGGTCAGCGATCGACTCGGGATCATTCTTTTGAAAAACGTCAGGGAGAGTCTTGATTTCATTCTTGTTGACCGTCACCGGCTCTTGAGCACGGCCCACGATCTCCGACATTCCCAGAGCCAGCCCGAATACATACCCCAACAGCACGCAGATCAGGCGGAAGGGGACTGGCATCTCCAACTCCTCGCTAGGACGGCTCTTCGCAGTCGCAACACGGTCGACCTGATCGAAACAATCGGTCTTTTCGGAGAGTTCCTCGCGCCAGAACTCTTCCCTAACAATAAGGAGAAATCGGCGGGAGGCAAGCGGTTCTTGGCTGAACTTGACTTGGGATGACCGACTCTTGGGGGAACGGCGGGAATCGCTATGCTTTCCTGCAGGACCTCCCCAACATCGACTCTGTTTCCGGCGAGTTCCGCCAGTCCGACAGTCAGTCTCACTGAGCCAGACATGAAGTACGCTTTGATTATTCCCGATGGCTGCGCGGATGAACCTCAGTCATCGCTCGGCAATCGCACCCCGCTCCAGGCCGCACGCGTCCCGCATATGGACCGTGTCGCCCAATTGGGAGAGTCGGGCATGTCTCTCAATGTGCCGGATTCCCTGCCCAGCGGCAGCGATGTTGGCACGATGAGCCTCTTCGGCTACAGCCCCCTTGAGTTCCACACCGGCCGCGCCCCGATCGAAGCGGCGGCACAGGGCATCGAACTGGGCCCCGATGACTGGGCGATTCGCTGCAACTTCGTCACGATCGCTGACGAGAAGATGAAGAGCTTCACGGCGGGCCAGATCCCGAACGATCTGGGCGCTGAGCTGATCCGCGATCTGCAGCACGCCTACTGCGGGCACAAAAACATCAAGTTCTATCAAGGTGTCAGCTACCGCAATCTGATGCTTTGGCGGGCTCGCGATCGCAAGGCCCCCTTCAGCTCCGACACAACAACAGTGCCGCCTCACGATATCACCGAGCAGGCGATCGCCGGTCACTTGCCTCTGGGAAGCGGAGCATGTGACCTGCGGGCGATCATGGACAAGAGCCGGGGCCTCTTCGCCGCGAACGCCGCCAATCAGGCCCGTGGTGAACTGGCCGCCACACAGTGCTGGTTGTGGGGACAGGGCAAAGCCCCTGCCCTGCGAAACTTTAAAGAACGCTACAGAGTTCAGGGGGCAGTCATCACAGCTGTCGACCTCCTGCGCGGTCTCGGTCGGTTGCTGGGCTGGAACATCATTGAAGTCCCCGGCGCGACGGGCTATCTCGACACCGATTATGCTGCCAAGGGACGCTATGCCATCGACGCCCTGAAGAGCGGCACCGACTTCATCGTCGTGCATGTCGAGGCCACCGATGAAGCGAGCCACGAAGGACACGCCGACGAGAAGGTCAAAGCCCTTGAAGCCATCGACCAGCACATCGTGGGCCCGGTCCATGAGTATTTGAAGTCCCAGGGTGACTACCGCATTCTGATTTCGCCCGACCACCCCACGTTCCTGCGGACCAAAACCCACAGCCATGGGTTTACGCCTTTTACGATGGCCGGATCAGGAGTGTCCACCAACGGCTCTCAGACCTACGACGAGGTTGCCGCCAGCCAGACGGGTGTCCGCCTTCCTGCTGGCTGGGACCTCATGGGGCGATTCCTCGGCATCAAAAACTAAACCACCAACCCGACGCGTCAGCGAGGGCGAATGGCAGTGCGGCCTGTAGTTCTATTGCGATGGGTGTCACTCACCCCAGGATCACCAGCAAACGACAGACGAGTCTGTGACACTCGCCCTCGCTGACGCGTCGGGTTGGTGACGTGATCCCTCAGACGACTCAAACTCGTGAGATGCTGATCTCAAACCACAGCTTCACCTGGGCTCCGGGAGCAAGTTCGCGCCATCCGGAATCGAGACCGAGGTCTTTCAGGTTCGACGCGTCGGTCACGCAGGTATAGGGCTCCAGGCAAATCGTCGGGCGGCCCTTCGGCGTGAACACCACCAGCTCTCGAAAGTCATCGCAGCTGCGCTGAGTCAACCGCAGGTGGGACACGGGGTCGTCGATCGTCTGCACGACCGCACCCTCACGCTGAGCGAGACCGGTGTACACATCGTCTTGCGGTCCAGATCCAAATTTCCAGCCGCGACGCTGATCTTTGTTTGCCGGGATCGGATGCTTCTGTCCGGTCGGAAAGCACTCAACAAGTTCCCACTGCTCCGAGGCATCCGCATGGATCACACAGTCGTCAGGAGGGTGATCTCCTCCCAATGGCAATCGAAAATAAGGATGCGTCCCGAACCCCCACGGGAGTGGAACGGTATCAGGGTTCTCGACGGTGATCTCCGCATGCAGTCGATCCTCATCGACGGTGTACTTCACCACTAACCGGGCATCGGCGGGCCACTGAGCCCGACGCTCCGGCGCATCGCGACTTAACAGGAACTCTCCGGTCAAACTGTGAGGAGTCGTCTCCAGGACCTTCCATGGCCGATTCACACAGAACCCATGAATCGTTTGCTGTGACCACTCAGACGGCGAAACAACGTATGACTTCCCCCGATGCGAGAATTTCCCGTCCTTGATCCGATTCGGAAACGGAAACAGCAGAGGGATTCCGCTGCCAACCGGACGACGTTCACCGGTCTCGAAGCCGAGCTCCGTATCCAGAACGGACACGGCTTGCCCGTCAATGGTGGTGCTGAACTCAATGCAATTGAAACCGAGTGTCGGCAGGATGACCGCACGGGTCTCGCCGTTGGGACTGGTGATGGTCAGCGGGGAGTGCATCTGATTGATTCCGTGGGAAAGTTACGGTCCGACTTCCATGATTTTTGCCGACAGCTTTTTGAACTCGGGAAGATCACGAAGAGAATTCAAATCGGGATCGGAATTCAGTAACCGGGCATTGCCAAACCCCAGCTGGACTGCGGAATACAGGAACTTCATCGCCTTCGCCTGATACATCTTCAGCTTCGTCGCACGTTCCGGAGTATCCGTTTCCTTGAGTAACTGGTCGATGGAAACCCCATAGACACACGCCACATTGTAGTAAAACACCGACTGGCTCTGGTTTTTGGTGAGGAGTATTTTGGTGAGGAGCAGTGGGGTATCAACCATCCGAATTGCCGATTCGTACAACCCTTCATTGGCCAGGCAGATTGCGACACCCGTCAGCGGATTGTGATCATTCGGCGAAAAGGTGAGCGCTTTCTCAAAATTGGCCTTCGCCAGTTTGATCATGTCAGCCTTCTCACTTCCGGAAAGTCCGCGTACCAGCCCCATCTGCGCGTAACCGAGTGAGTTGTAGACCTGTGCCGAATCGGGCTCGATGTCCATCGCGAGATTCAGAATCTCAATGGCACCCAGAAAATCCTCGCTGTTCGTCTTTTCCGTTGCGGCTCCCAACCAGATTGCCACAGGCGACCTCTGGCGCAGGATCATCATCCCAAATTCTGCGAGTCGCTGAGTATCCCAGTTGCCGCTGTTCTCCATGGCAACCAACGCCTGCTTGGCTGCCCGACTGCCGATGAGGCCCAGACCTTCCACCATTTCGTTTGCACGGGAAACATGATTCGGGATCGATTTCTCAATCGCGTCCACCAGCGCAGCCACAGCCTCTTCATCCCCCCACTCCACCATCAACAACTTACAAACCCGATAAACCGTTTCCTCCTCCGACAAAAGTCCGCTTTGAATCATGCGGCGGGCGTCAGGATGATTTACCGCAAATAACATCCGCAGCACATAGGCCTGACTGTCGGGGCTCAGCCGTGGATACCGCTCGATCAGTCCCCCTATTTGCTCAGCACCACCGACCTCGACATACGTGGTCACCAGCAGCAGATCTTCGCCGGGCCTCTCATCAATCCATTTCAGAATCTGCGGAAGTGCGGCAGGATCGCGAATCTCCCGCAAGGCCAGGAGTGTGCGATCATCCTTTCGATTCGCTTTCACTCGATTCATGACCTCCCGCTCAAACAGCGGTTGCTCCTCCGACGACCGCTCTGCAAGTAAAGCCTCAAACGCACGATCGCGAATCGGATCTTGACTATCGGCCAGCGCGGCCTTGATCAGATCCAGCCGCTGACCAACGCCCAGCCGCAGCAACTGCTCCAGTGCCACTTCGCGGACCAGGGGATTGGCGTGGATGAATGCCGTCTGAAAAAGAGGCAACCAGCGTTCATCGTGGGACTCGCCAACCGCCCGCATGATCGCTGTCAGTCCGACCCGTTCCTGAACAACGGGTTCGGAGGCCAGTCGCATGGCCAGCTGTTGGGCTTCTGCCTGTTGAGATTCACTCAAAGACTTTAACGCGAGTAACGCATCCTGCGGCGAACCGTCACGGACAATCCTTTCCAGCAACGGTACAGCCTGTGGTGAGATCGCGGACCTCAGTGCCTGAATGGCGGCCCGCCGAATCGCGGGATCAGCAAACGCGGGGTCTTTCGAATTCAAAAAATCTGCGACCAGCTGCAGATCATCATTGGCAATCACATCGCCCGCATT
>CANJZR010000064.1 GCA_947479075.1 Planctomycetaceae bacterium | reverse complement strand
GGATGCAGACCCTGACGCGGCCACGCCTGGCAAGTCGACGCAGCTGAAGAAGAGCAAGAAGAAATCGAAAGACGAAGACGACGAGGCAGATGCACCGTCAAGTGCCGAATCCGGTATCGGCCCCAACATGGGACTTCGTCTGGGGGGCGACCCGGATGCTGCTCCTGCGATGAAGTCCAGTGATAGTGATCTTGATGACGAGGCGGAAGCATCGGGCAAAGCGAAACCGAGCGATCAAACGCAAAAGAGTCGGTCGCGTCGTCGTGTGCCGAAGAAGTCTGACGACTGATCCACTTCAACTGCCTCGGCGTTGACGCCCGGCTTCGTAGAAGAGAATCCCCGCCGCGACAGCGGCATTGAGGGAGCCCACCTGGCCAACTTGCGGGATGGCGATCATCTGGTCGCACATCGCCAGGAGCGGCGAGGAAATCCCCCGCCCTTCATTTCCAATCACCAGGCACGTCGGTCGGCGCAGGTCAATTTCATTGGGGGCACGAGTGGCTTTCTCGCTGGCCGCACACAGCTGAACCCCTTGAGCCTGCAGAGAACGAGCGATGTCGCAGACGTTCTCACCTCGTGCGAGTGGCAGGTGCAGAACTGCTCCCACAGAACTGCGAACCACTTGAGCGGTCACCCCGCACTGCTGTTCATTCCCAATGAAGGCCGCACTCGCGCCCAGTACTTCCGCCGAACGCAGGATCGCACCAAAGTTGTAGGGGTCCTGAATCCCGTCCAGCAACGTACACCAGGCATTGGCTGGCATCGCGCGGATGCCTTCATCCACGGCGAGGTACGGGAACTCCGGCATGCGGGCAATCAGCCCCTGATGATCACTCGCGTGGCAGCGAGTCTCGATGTCGTGATCGCTCCAGACCTCGAGCGGACAGTTGTGCTGCACGGCCCACTGGTTCACTTCTTCGGCAAGTGGCTCTGGGAGAGCGTGACTGATCCCGAGTTCCAGCGGCCGCCAGCGATCGGTCCGCAACAATTCCATGACCGAGTGCCGTCCCCAGAGCCAGCACTTCTGGTGGTTGCCCATCAGCGGGGCTTTGGACGAGGCCTTTTTCGTACGTCGATTGCGGCCCACCATGAGTTGCATTGTCCCTTGAATGCCTCGCTCCCCGGAACGGAGAACGCGAACGACTAGCGGCCCAGTTCGACGGAGCGGGCTGTGGCGGCCACGACTGCATTCATCAGGGTGGCACGCAGCCCCCCCTTCTCCAGTTCATGAATCCCGGCAATCGTGGTCCCTCCGGGACTCGTCACGGCGTCCTTCAGCGAACCGGGATGCTCCCCTGTTTCCAGGACCATCTTGGCCGCTCCCAGCAGTGTTTGCGCGGCCAGCTGTGTGGCAGTAGTTCGTGGTAGTCCGACTCGCACACCGGCGTCGCTCAGAGCCTCAATCATCTGGAAGGCATACGCTGGACCACTGCCTGACAACCCGGTCACAGCATCGAGCAACGACTCCGAAGTCTCCACGGCCACACCGACAGAAGCGAACAGCTGCTGTGTCAACGCGGCGTCCTCGCGGGTCGCCTTGCCACCCATGCTGAAGGCCGAGGCCCCCTCCTGCACCAGTGCCGGAGTGTTCGGCATCACGCGCACGATCCGGGCGTCGTCACGGCCAAGCCACTTCGATAGCTTCGCAATCGTGACGCCCGCTGCGATGGAAATCACCAGATGCTGGGGCGTCAAAACCGAGCCCAGTTCGTGCAGCATCCCCTCCATCTGCTGCGGCTTCACAGCCAGCACGATCACACGGCTGGCTTTCGCGACTTCGAGATTGCTGGCCGTCGTGCGGGCCTGGGTCAAGGTCTCGAAGGCCGCCCGGGCTCCCTCGTGGACATCGCTGGCGATGAGTTTATTGCTCTCGGTCAGGCCACTCTTGAGGAACCCGATGGCCAGGGCTGTGGCCATCTTTCCCGCACCAATAAAACCGATGGAATGTGTCGAGGACATTGCGCTGTCTCAGTCAGTAGTTCGATCAATCAGGGAGTTGCACTGTCCGCTGGCAGGGTATTCTGAGCCTCTCGCATGCGGAAGCCTGAACGACTCAGCCAGATCAGTCCAATCAGCGTCACGGGGACATACTGCATCATATGGTAATAGATCGACGCCGCGAGGACCGCTGGCTGTGACACGGGAAAAATCTGCAGCGTCTTTGTGAATAGCGCTTGAACAACTCCGAAGAAGCCTGGCGCGGTGGGGACCGCCACCCCGATAGCAACAACGCCCAGGAGAACCCAGGATGCCATATAAGGCACATTCACCCCAAAGCTGCGAAGTGAGATGTACATCATCGTTCCGTTCAGGATCCACTGGAGCAGTGAGACTCCGACGATGAGTGCCAGCTTGCCAGGGGATTTCAAACTGGACAATCCATTCGCAGCAGTCTCCATGATTCCGCTGATCTTTTCGCGAAGCAGGGTAGGAATTCGCAGCAGCGACAACACCCTATCGATCAATCGGATAAACGTGGGCGTCCAGATCAGGAAACAGACGGCTCCCACCACTCCTGACAGGACAATCCCCCCCACGATCAGCGCAAATTTTTGAATATCACCCGACATATCTGGAAGGCTGACCAACCCCACGCCCAGCAGCAACAAGATCGCCAGCGTGTCCAGAATGCGTTCAAGAGCCACCGTTGTGAACACAGAAGCAATCGGCTGTGCCGTGCGGCGAGCGAAGACCAGTACGCGGACAATCTCACCAATGCGTGCCGGAAGCACGTTGTTGACCGCAAACCCCGACAGCATGGGACCGAAGCAGTCCCCCCAGGTGCGATATTCTCCGAGCGGCGAAAGCAACAGCTTCCAACGGTATGCCTTCAACGTGTAGAAGGACGCCAGCATCACCAGCAGCAGCGGCAACAACCGATAATTGGCCGAACGAAATGCTTCTACAAATTCCTTGCGTTGCTTCTCATCCCGGATGACATCACCCGCCGCAAACCACAGGCAGATCAAAGAAACACAAACTCCCACAAAGAGCTGGAAGAATTGCGATTTCCAGAAACGGGGGCGGGGAAGAGGCGGAGCGGTCACTGGGCATCCGATTTCTGAGGGGAGAGTGATGGTGTCCCACGTATGCTGGCCAGCGCCGTGGGACATTCCCGGGCATCAGTCTGAGAGGGCCGAGTCGTCTCGGGCAAAGAGGTGGAACTCCCGCCACGTCGCGGTATGCTACTGAAAACTCACCATGTCCTGAAACAGGGCTTTTCCATGCTGTGGCTGCTCGCGCAGGTGAATGACACTCCCCGGCCCACTCCCGAAGAGTGGGACCAGATCCAGCAAGAGATGTACGCTCCCGTGCCACACTGGGGGTTATTCCTGTCCGCTGGAATGGCGTGGGTCATCGGACTGCTATCGACGATCTTCTGGATCTGGATGATCGTTTACTGCATTCGGAACGATTCCGAGCGGCAAACCTGGCTGTGGATATTGCTCTTCTTTCCAGGGGTCGGGCCGCTGATTTACTTCTTTGCCCGCTGGGTGCCCAGCAGCTCGTTGGCGATGCCGACATTCCTGAAACGCTGGACCGAGGCCAGCAAGATTCGTCGACTGGAGGCGAGTGCCCGGCAGATTGGAAACCCCTATCAGTTTATCGAGTGGGGCGACGCTCTCCGCGACACCAAGCAGTGGGAACCCGCAGCTGCGGCCTATCGCCAGGCGCTGCAGAAGGAGCCCCTGAACCTTCCCGCATTGTGGGGACTGGCAAATTGTCTGGTATCGTTGGGGAATTTTGCGGAAGCTCGAGTCCCCCTTACCACCATCATAAGTATTGACCCCGCCTACAAATTTGGTGATGTATCGTTGCTGTTTGGCCGGACGCTTCATGCTCTGGGGGAGCGAGACGCCGAGCTGGAACACTGGCGAGCCCATATGAAGCGTTGGCGACAGCCCGAGGCGATGTATACGCTGGCTCAAGTCCTGATCGAGCGGGGAGAAAACACCGAAGCCACCCAGCTGCTGCAGAGCATGATTGCCGATATCGAGATCACGCCCCGCGCTCTGGCCCGCAAGGTTTTCTTCTGGAAAGGCCGCGGGAAGAAGCTGCTGCGTTCGATCCCCAAATCATAGAGCGAGCGGAACGGCACTCGCTCAAGGGTACTTGCATCACCAACCCGAAGCGTCAGCGAGGGCGAACGCAACTGGACTTTTGAGGCGTTCGGGCGTGAGCGGTTAGATCACGGAACCGAGGGTTGGGCAAAGGTTTCATCACGCCTTGAGACCAGCGGGCGTTCAGCGTGGCTTGCCCTCGCTGACGCTTCGGGTTGGTGAGAACGGGGCAGCCCGCATTTTGAGGTCCGACAGGAGTGACCGCTGAGGAGCCGTTGGATTGCGGCACGCTGTTCACTGTGCCGGTGATGCACCACCGTATTGAGGCAACAGCTTTTCGATGTACTTGCCGAGGATGTCGGTCTCGATATTCACGGGGTCTCCGACGGCCCGACGACCTAATGTCGTGACCTGCAGCGTATGAGGGATGAGGGCAATCTGAAACGTATCTGCAGTCACTTTCACCAGCGTCAGACTGACACCATCGACCGTGATCGAGCCCTTCTCCACCATCTGGCGGGTCAATGCAGCTGGAACGCGAAAGGTCATGAAGACCCATTCGCCCTCTGCATCTATCGCGTCCACTCGCCCCAGTGCGTCGACATGTCCCTGCACAAAATGGCCGCCGAGTCGAGAGCCGACCTGCACGGAACGTTCAACGTTGACCACATCCCCGACTTGGAGCCGGCCGAGGTTTGTCCGAGAGAGCGTCTCGGAGCCAGCTTGAAAACTCCAGCTGTGACCGTCGATCGCGATGACGGTCAGGCAACAGCCGTTGAGTGCGATGCTGTCGCCCAGTCGAACGGTCTCGACCTCGGGCAGGTCAGTGGGAGCCGCAATCTTGAGTGTGAGCGACACCGCATCCGGGGTCAGAGAAACCACACGCCCCAAACCTTCGACCAGACCAGTAAACATGGAAAACACCTTGCGATTCACGATTTCGCGGGCACCTTGTCCCCGGATGCATGGCGGGACCCCTGACAAGCATCAGGGTCACAGGGTATCATGCGGTTTACTTCAGGTCGAAGGTGGGGCACCGCCTTCTCAACGGGAATAGATGGCATGGCGACGATTGTGTTGATCGAGGATGACCGGGAAATTGGTTCCACGCTGTCCGCAGTACTGGAAGGTGCCGGATATCGCGTGGTACTGGCCACCAACGGAATCGACGGGCAACGGCTGATCACCGCCGAGCGGCCTGATCTGGTCATCACCGACATGATGATGCCCCGCATGGGTGGCTTTCCAGTTCTGGAGTTTCTACGGACTCTCGATGCGCCGCCCAAGGTGATCATGATCACTGCCAACGAAGGAGGTCGGCACAAAGCGTATGCAGAGATGCTCGGAGCCGTTGATTACCTGCGCAAGCCGTTCGCCATGGATGTGATGCTGGAAGCAGTCAAGAATGCCATCGGAGCCAGCGAAGTCGAAAAGAAGCCCGCTCCAATCCGCCGACGGGTGTTGAAGAAGAAGGATGAGGACGAGTAACAGGGTGGGTGTCAATGTACGCGTGAGATTCCCAACGCCTGATGTCGTGGTCCATCGATTCATTCCGACAAATATCGAATTCGAATCCGGGTCAGCTGGGACAGGATGATGCAGGTGATCAAATTCAGGATCGACATCAAGAACAGCGTTAGCTGTGGGTATCGCCTGAGGATCATAAAGGAATCCACAAGTTGCAATTCCGCAGTAGCGGATACAAGGCCGATGAGAAACGCAATCGACCAAGTGAAACGGTAAAGTATAATTGAGACGAATGCGGTGACACACCAACTGAATAAAACGAGGGTACAGAAAAAGAAGTGCTCAATCCCTCCGAAGTAGAACTTCCAGTGGTGTTTCGTGATCAGCATCCAGATCACACCCGGAACAAGCGCCAGAGCGACACCGACAACCTTTCGATAGCACAGCTGGCGTAGAGTCAGGGGAACCAACCGCAGAGTGTCCCAAGTCTCATCACGGAATTCCCGACTGAAGACCTGGGCCATCAATATCGCCCCGTCCCAGCCCAGCATGCGGATCCCTGGCTCGTACATCCGCTCCAGTTTCCAGCCGTCGCTGAACGTGATCCCGACGAGTGGGTACAGCACAGCTCGAATGGCCATTCCACGCCAGCCACCGGTCAGGAATATGAACTCCTTCCAGACGATGGAGTTCTTCCAGGAGCGTAATCGTCGAATCCGTGGGATGGATCTCCTCCACAGTACTCGACCGTCTCTCGATGCCTGAAACTCAAGTGAAGCCCATGCCCACAAGATTGCGATACACCCTAAACCGATCTGCCAGAGATCAGGCCAGTCCCACCAGACGGGACGCAAGTTGCGGAAACTCAGGATTTGAGAGACGCGATTGAACCCGGAAATCGATCGGTAAGGTTCCAGAAGTTCATAGATCGCGAGCGTCAGCCCGTTGATCGATCGAGAAAACCCTCCGATGATGATCAGGATCGGTTGTATCGATCTGGCACCGAAACACCACAATGCCAACAGAACAGCTGTCAGTAGCACTGCCCCCGCCGACGTCCGGCAATGCACTGATGCCCAGAGACCGATCGACGAAACGAAAAAGAGATGTAAACACATTGTCACATAGACCGCGACCACTTGGGACGGTGTGATCCCCCCCAGTGTCACGGCGAACATGGCAAATGGAACCTGAACAATCAGCAGCATCGAGCAGGAGATCAGCAGCGGTAGCCAGAGAGTTACAATGATCCCCGCGGAGCCCAACCCTGCCAGACGTAACAAATCCAGCGTTCCAGCTTCTCGTTCAGCAGTGATCCGCGTGGCGAATAGCCCAATCCCGGCCAGCGTGGTCGCCAGGAGATTGAGTTCAACACTCCATTGCATGAACTCCAATCCGGAGGCTGTGAACCTCTGCTGATAAAGGAACACACGCAGCAGCGCCGCCAAGGTCAATACCGCGATTCCCCAGATGGCCAGATGCCATCCGAGGTGCTTCGCCGAACTGTTTAGCGTGCGGGTTGCCAGAGCGAGTATGGCGGAATTCATACGGGCCTCTAAAACAAACGGAAGAACAAGGCCCAGTCACCAGGACACCCTAAGAATTCGCACGCGTTTTTTCACACACCATAGAACCGTTGGGCAGTCCCGCAGTAGATCTCCTGTCGCTCGGCGTCGCTGAGTTGACTCAGACAGAAACGCAAAGCATCGAACTGTTGCTGGTAACTTCCCGCTAATTCGCAAACGGGCCAGTCACTGCCGTACATCAATCGTTTTGGTCCAAAACATTCGAGTGCGACGTCGACGTAGCGGCGCAGATCATCGGGCTTCCAGTGAACCCAGTCGGCCTCGGTGATCATCCCCGAAAGCTTGCAGTGCATGTTCGGGAACTTCGCAGCTGCGCGGAAGTTCGGTTCCCAGTCGTCGAAGCGTTGTTCTTTGATCTTCGGCTTGGCGAGGTGATCGATCACCATCGGGAGTTCGGGCAGGTCCCGGCCGAGCGTGGCAGCGTGCTTCAGGTGTTTTACGTAAAACAACACATCAAATGGGACCTTGTGCTTTTGCAGGACCTTGAGCCCGCGCTGGACATCGGACCGGACAATGAAGTCGTCATCGGGTTCTCCCTGGGTAATGTGCCGCACGCCGACGAACTTGGGGTTCGTCCGGAACTCGGCCAACTGGGCTTCACACTCCGGACTGACAAGATCGATCCAGCCGACGACGCCACAGATCCAGTCGTTTTGTGCCGCGAACTGCAATGCCCAGCGGTTCTCATCGAGATCGTGCTGCGTCTGCACAAAGATTGTCTTCGAGACTCCAGCTGCCTCAATGAGGGGCTTGAGGTGTTCGGGCCGGTAATCGCGACAGATCTTGCGGTGCTCGGGGATCTGGAGCCAGTCGGTGTCGAAACGCCCGATTTCCCAGTAGTGTTGATGTGCGTCGATAATCATACAACGAAGTCCAGAGCGATGGTCACGTGGCAGAGAGTGACAATTTAACGCATGGCGGTCACAACTCAGAGTGAGACGGCTGACGTGACATACCGGAGAAATACTCGATGCCAGCTGAAACCAGACTGCCAATAAAAAATCCCGGAAACAGCGAGTCCTAGGGGGGGCTTTGGACTCAAGCTATTTCCGGGGGCGATAAGACTTCGCAGACGGCTGAAGAGCAACATTTGCTACGAGGAAAAACCGGGAATCGTCGGCATCCATGCCTTCGATCCACCGTGCCTGTCATCCTTGACGTGGCATCCACGCAACGCGTGTTGTTCTACCGCTGTCGCGATCGAACGCGGGGAACTTATGCCCGTTTCCCAAATGGGTCAATACGACTTCCCTTGATTTCATACAGCCCCGACCGGCTCTGCAAAAATTGCCGAACGTGGGTCTCCAGAACTCGAAAACCGAGGTAATTCACTCGGTTTCTGAAATCAAGCGGCCATGAGATTGCGGTGCAATCGCTCCGTTGAGCGTCCCTCGGGCCAAAGTGTCGCTGGTGTTTTTTCCAGATTGATCAAAACTTTTCAGGTCTCCGTCGGATAGGTACGCGAGACTCGAGCGAACGTCACGCGCCTTGATTGCTGCATGTCGCGACGGCGAAATGACGAGGCAATCTTTCCCTCGCTTGGCCACGGGATGATCAGCCCAGGCAGATGGCCGCTCAATATGAGGTCAGCCATCTGCAATACAAACCGCCGAGGAGCTGGAAAATCTACCTGGTGGTCTCGGTACCCGGTGTCTCTTCAAGAGCTGTTTGAGTGGTACTGGTGTACTGAATGGCGGGAGGGGTGAGTGGAGTAACGGTTTCCTGTTTCGGCTTAGCGAAAACGACCGTCGAGGGAATGTAGTTCCACTTGTTCGCAGCTGGGCCCTGCGTCATGTTCTCGACTTCACCGTGAATGGACCCGGAGTGGAAGGGACCAATCCCAGCGACAAACCAGTTGTTGGTGTCGGACTGAGCGAGCGTCATCCCGCCTTCGCCGAGGACTTCCTTGGTCTTGGCATCGATCGCAACGATTCCGAGCTTGGCCGTTCCCGTCTGAACCTGACGGGTCAGAATCCGGACTTCAGGCAGTGTCAACATGCCCGGAACAGTGACTTCGGGAACACCCAGAAACGAATCAGCGACATCTGTTCCAATCACGCCCGTACGCAGTTCGACCAGCACCTCGGCGTCTTCCGCCTTGGGGACCAGAATCGCACCCTGATGCAAGATGCGATGACGAACTGACGAAATCACATATTGCTTGTCGACGCATTCGACGTAACGCTCATCCAGAAACACCGTGTGTCCACGGAAGGCCCGGAAGTCGATCTTATCGAGAGCCTGATCCACAGCGTTTGAGATCAACAGCTGCTCGGTAGCTGTGCGAGCGGTGTTTGAAGTCTTGGAGGAAGCACACCCCAACAGACCCCAGGTCAGAAATCCGCAGATCAATAAATGAGAACGCAGCATGCAGCATCCCTCCCTGGAAGCAGCCCGCACTTTGAGTTTCAAACCCGGGGCAATCTCCTTCGCCCCGACGAGAATGAAACAACCATCATGAATTCTCTTCTCTCATCGAGAGACTCGGTCACATCAGTTCAGGCAAGTCCGTCTCGCAACTCACACTCGCGGCATCTCTGACAGCATCCAGCGGACAATCATTACGACTGGTGAGTCCAGTAAATGCGGAATAAACGGACCATCAACAGGTCCGCTGATCAAGTTCAACATCACACTCTCAAGCCTCTGACTCGAAAGTACTTGCAGCAAATCGACGACGCTCGGACTCGGATCACAGATTGACCACTTCCAAGTCGAGGAATAGAGTGAATCTGCGGAACCGGTCATCCTCTTTGTGAGTTGCACGCCTCCCGCAGAAATGACTGACAGGATTTCGCATGACCACGCCCGAGAGTCCAACTCCCAAGTCTTCCAAGAACCATCCGGACAAGTCATCAAATTTCAGCTGGTATCTCCTCGTCGTCGGAATTCTGATTGCTGCCTGCTGGTACTGGATAGCGACCCAGCGGATGGGACGTGAACTCAGCTATGGAGAGTTCCGAACCGGGCTGGAGAAGAAGCTCTACAACTCATCGAATGTGCATGAACTGCAATTCGGTCATACCTACATCACGTTTCAAGATCGCCCGAACCCGGAGCGGAATTCCGGGGATGCCTGGCCCTTTAGCGGGGCGAGTTCATCCTCGACTCCCCCGGAGCGAATCACTCGCTCGTATGTCAGCATCGGAGCGATCCCCGATCGGTCTCTGGATAAGCTCAGTGAAGAGCTGCATCAGGCCGGGATTGCTGTTCACGGCCAGCAACCGGTGACCGAATGGTCATCGCTCATCACGCTGGCGATGATGGCGATGACCTTGATGGCGCTGATCTTCTTCTTCCGAAAAATGACGGGACCCGGAGCAGCCATGTCGTTTGGCCGTAGTCGAGGCAAGCTGTTCGATGGTGAAGAGACTCGGATCACCTTTGACAAGGTGGCTGGCATCGACGAAGCGGTCGAAGAGCTGCGAGAAGTGGTCGAGTTTCTCAGGACGCCTGCAAAATATCAGGCACTCGGCGGACGCATCCCGCGAGGAGTGTTGCTTGTCGGACCTCCGGGAACGGGCAAGACCCTGCTCGCCAAGGCGGTCGCGGGTGAGGCGGGGGTGCCGTTCTTCAGTCTTTCGGGTTCTGACTTCGTCGAGATGTTTGTCGGGGTCGGAGCCGCTCGCGTCCGCGACATGTTCGCCCAGGCACTGGCCAAGGCACCGAGCATCATCTTCATCGACGAACTCGACGCCCTCGGAAAAGTGCGTGGCAGCGGGATGCCCGGCGGACACGATGAACGTGACCAGACGCTGAACGCCCTACTCGTCGAAATGGATGGGTTCGCCTCCGACCAAAGTGTGATCGTGATGGGGGCGACGAACCGACCCGAGACCCTCGACCCCGCCCTGATGCGACCTGGCCGCTTCGATCGGCATGTGCTCGTCGACCGCCCTGACTACAAGGGACGCGAGGCGATCCTCAAGGTCCACGCCACCCGCATCAAAATGGCCGATGATGTCCAGCTCGGCAAACTCGCCAGGCTGACGCCCGGCTTTTCGGGTGCCGATCTGGAAAACCTGGTGAATGAGGGAGCCCTGCTCGCCGCTCGCAAGAACAAAGCGGCGGTCACGATGAGCGAACTGGAAGAGGCTGTCGAACGCGTGAGCATCGGCCTCGAGAAGGCGAGCCGCATCATCAACGAAGAAGAAAAACGCCGGATCGCCTGCCACGAGTCGGGACACGCCCTTGTCGCGTGCAGCCTCCCCAACACCGATCCAGTCCACAAGATTTCGATCATCCCGCGCGGATTCGGGGCACTCGGCTACATGCTGCAACGTCCCGACGATGACAAACACATCACCACGCAGTCCGAACTGGTCAACGACATCTGCGTGCTGCTTGGCGGCATCGCAGCTGAGGAGGCCGTGTTTCAGGAGATCGGGACCGGAGCTCGAAACGATTTGGAGAGGGCGACTGATACCGCTCGCCGGATGGTGACCGAATACGGCATGAGCCCCAAGATGGGCCGCGTCAATTACAGCGACACGCGACGTTCTCCGTTCCAG
>CANJZR010000063.1 GCA_947479075.1 Planctomycetaceae bacterium | reverse complement strand
TCGCGAGATCATCGACCTTGAAGAGAAGTACGACGTACTGGTGAACATTGTTCCAGCGGTGAACAGTGGCCCCGATCACATGCAGATCAAGTGTTTGAACGACATCGGGGCGGAGGTCACAATTCTTCCTCCCGGAGACTCGTACAAAAAACGCTGATCTGCTAAACTCTTACGTTCCGTTTTGGTCCGATCCGGGCCAATACGGACCGATGTTTACTCAACGTCTTGTGATGAAGCAGTTTACGCTGTTCCAACAAGCCTGCAGGGATCGACTGTGATGTTCGCGATTATTCAAACTGACGGCCGCCAGATCCGCGTTTCCGAGGGCGATCTGCTCGATATCGATCTGCGGGAATCGGGCAATGCGTCCGGAACCCTGACGTTCGATCAGATTCTCCTGGCCAACGCCGGAGATGCCAGTGTGATCGGTCGTCCTGTGATCGCCGGTGCGACTGTCACCGCCGAAATCATCGAGCCCCTGAAGAAGGGTGAAAAACTCGAAATCCAGAAGCTGCGTCGCCGTCACAATTCGCGTCGCCACACGGGTCACCGTCAGAAGTACACCCGCGTCAAGATCACCGGCATTTTGGTTCCTGGCCTGAAGAAGGCTGAGACCGCAACGAACGTCTAATTCGTTCGCAGTTGCTGAATTGAACATCCGATCCCTCCTGGATTCCAGGAGGGATTTTGCATTGAATCACCCTCCATTGCGGGTCGGTCGCGTTTGGACCACGACCCCGTCACACTGCAGCTTCGGGAGTGACGCTGATGAAATATGAACTCTTGATGCCGCGGCAGGTCGTCTTCGGGTGGGGACGCCGGAGTGAAGTCGGAACACGCGCAGCTGGGCTCGGCAATCGGGTCTTCGTGGTCAGCGGATCGCGATCGCTACGTGCATCGGGGATACTCGACACTCTCTTTCATTCACTACGTTCCGCTGGCCTCTCGGTTGTCGATCTGGGCACGATCTCACGCGAACCCGAGGTCGAAGATGTCGACACGATGGTCCACCAGCTGAGAAGTCTCGGCGGGGGTGTGGCTGGCGATATCGTGCTGGCAATCGGAGGCGGGGCTGCCCTCGACCTTGGCAAGGCTGTGTCTGCGATGGCGACGAACACGCGGAGCGACACGGTCTGTGACTTTCTGGAAGGTGTCGGCAAGGGCTACCAGATTACCGAGAGACCGCTTCCGCTGATCGCGATGCCGACCACCTCCGGGACCGGAAGCGAGGCCACCAAGAACGCGGTCATCTCGTCCCAGGCGGGGAAGTTCAAGAAGAGCCTCCGCTCTGACCAGATGGTGCCCCAGCTGGCGTTGATCGATCCAGAGCTGACTGTCACCTGCCCTCGCAATACGACAGCGTGGTCGGGGATGGATGCCATCACCCAGCTGATCGAAAGCCTGATCACCCCCAAATCAACGGAGATTACGCGGGCCTTGTCGAAGGAAGGCCTGCGAGTCGCGATTCCGGCCCTGCGCCGAGCTTGCGACGAACCCGACAACCGTCCGGCCCGCGAGGCGATGTCTCATGCGGCCTTCTTGTCGGGCGTGACCCTCGCCAATGCCGGATTGGGGATGGCCCACGGCGTGGCTGCGGCACTTGGAGTGAACTGCAATGTGGCTCATGGTCTCGCGTGTGCGGTGTTGCTCCCCACGGCTCTCCGGGTGAATCGCCAGGTCAGCGAAGCAGCTCTCGCCGATCTGGCCCCGCTGTTTGACACCCGCCAGTGGGCCATCGCTTCTGCAGCTGCGGATTTCGTGGTCGAATCGATCGCTCAGTTGGGCCGCGACCTGGGAGTTCCCGAACGCCTGCGTGACCTTGGGGTGGGAAAAGAACAACTCGCGGAGCTGGTCCCCGCGTCGCGCGGTAACAGCATGAATGGCAACCCTCGCCCAATTTCAGATTCCGAACTGCAAGACATTCTGGAGGCCCTCTGGTGATTCTCGCAGCTGGATTAACGCCCGCCTGGCAACAGATTCTGGTCTTCGACCGCTTCACACGTGGCGAAGTGAACCGCGCCGTCGAGGCGTGTGGATGTGCCTCTGGTAAGGTCATCAATGTGGGGCTGGCTTTGACCACACTCGGAGCCCATGCCAAGACGCTGTCGATCCTCGGTGGACGCGCGGGCCCCCTCATTGAAGAAGAACTCCAGTCCCACGGCGTGGCCGCTCGCTGGATCCATGATCCCGCGACGACACGCACCTGTACCACCATCATCGAGCGTCCGACTGGTGAAATCACCGAGCTGGTCGAGAATGCCGCAGCGATCAAAGCCCACTCCTGCGACGCATTCATCAGTGCCCTGCAAGACGAAGCCCAGTCGGCCGAGTGGATCGTCCTCAGCGGCTCACTCCCACCCATCGAAGGGAGAGCATCCAATCGCTCGCTCTACCTCGAAATGCTCGAAGCCATCGGTCATGGTCCAGACACTTCGTCTCGTCCCGCCTCACAGGTCATCCTGGATGCCCGCGGTCCCGAGATGGTCGAATGCCTCAGCTGCCGCCCGTTCCTGGTGAAGCCGAATCGCGAGGAACTGGCAGCCACCGTCGGACGTGAACTCTCGACCGAAGCGGAACTGATCGAGGCCATGCGCGAGATCAACGCGAGGGGAGCCCAGTGGGTACTCGTGACACATGGAGGGAGCGACGTCTGGCTCAGCTCCTTGACCGAACTCTGGCGTTTTACACCGCCCCAGATCGAAGTCGTCAACGCGATCGGATGTGGTGACTGCCTCACTGCAGGACTTGTCGCAGCATTGGATCAGGGCAAGGCTCTGCCTGATGCGGTGTGCTACGGAATTGCTTCTGCCGGAGATAACGCCGCTCAGCTGTTGCCATCTCGTCTCAACACTGAGCGAGTTCGCGCGTTAGCGGATCGAGTGACTATCGCCCGGATTCAGTGATGGACCGGACCGACGGAAGACAACCAGCCAGCCCAGTAATGCCAGACCGCTCATGACGAGTCCCGCTACCAACGAACGGGGGTGATAGCTCCAGACGATCTGGTGTTTCCCAGCCTTCACATCGACCCCGCGGTACATGGAATCGACAACCTGTGATGGGGCTTCCACTCCATCCACTGTGACTCGCCAGCCTGGATAGGCCAGCTCCCGCACGACGACCTTGGTATCCACCGTTGGCGATGTGGTGAGAGCCACGCGGTTGGCGGAATGCTCAAACTGTTCGACCTCCAGCCGGTTTCCTTGTGAGTCGACCACCCGCCCCGGAGCATCGACGCATTCATACAGATAGAACGGGCTGTCAGACCTCGCCCAGACACGCGACAGCAGCTGATCCCCGCCTCGGTAGATCAGTTTTGCCTTCCAAAGTGCCTCGTCCAGTGGCGAGAACGAAAGGATGTGCGTCACCCCATTGCGGCGGAGCCAATCGACCTGCTTCGCGACGGCCACTGGGTCGCTTGTCTGCTCATCTTCTTTGAAGTCAGACGCCAGCCCCTCTTCAAAGTACTCACGCGGCCCCAGCCCCAGATAAACCGGGAACGCTGAGACTCCCTCAATCGTGGCTGCGTTCGAACCTCGCGACCACAGCCGAACCGGCCGTGCCGATTGTCGCAGGACCTCACGAATCTCACTGGTCTCCCGCATCTCGACGATCGGATGATCGACCATGAATGCGTAGGTCACCCAGCGGCTGACCAGATACAGATCCCACGCTGTCAGAGAGAAAATCAGCAACCACCCGCACCAGCGCATGCCCCGCCTGGCCAGCCCGGCGCGAGAATCCGGCCGAAGAGCGGGCATCCACACGTCGCACGCCGCACCAGCACACAGCGCAGCTGCGAAAGAAGTCAGAATGCCATACCGTCCCGCACCACGGAAATACCCGAAACCCGGGAGGTGCTTGAGGATCACGAACGGCCATCCCGTCGCGATCAGCACACCGATCAGGCCAATCCCCATCCAGATCGTGATCGGTCGACTCCACGGCCACTCTCTGCGAGAGAGCCCCCACAACCCCGTCCCCAGGATCAACAGCAGCGGAGCCATCCCGAAGTACAGATGTGCCTCGACCTTGTTCGTGCTGCATGGGTATGCAAATGAGCCGACGTTGAACAGTGCCTGGTCCGGATCGGAACCCGGGAGATACCAGATCCATGACGAACACACTTGAGTCAGATACCACGGCGGAATATGCCCGTATCCGGGGTCATTGCCCTGATTGAACTCCTGCCGCTGGCTGCGGGTCATGAGTTCCAGCGTCGGCCCCAGCTGAACAGCAGCGATGAGATAACCCGTCACAAGGACACCGATGAACCAGCCGAGATGCACCCAGCGAGTTCGCGGCTCAGCGGATGTACTGCTCTCCCTTGAACGCAGCATCAGTCTCGCACACACATAGACCACCAGAGCCAGCGTCGTGATAAACGCCAGATGGAAATGCCCGGCCAGCAGAAACATCCCGAACACCGGGGCCAGCCACAATAAGGTGCGTCGCCGGTCAGTCGTTAACCACCCTTCCACCAGCCATACGCACCACGGCAGATACGCCCCGCCAATGATCGCCCACTCCAGGCAAATCCGCGTCGGGAACCATCCGTAAACATACACGAGTCCCGTCAGCAGAGCCCCCAGCCGCGAGATCCCATACTGCCTCGCCACGGCCCACATGCCAGCGAACGCCAACGTATAGTGGAATAGCTGGATCGCCGAATAGGCGAGATGCACATCGAGAAACCGGTACGCCACCAGCATCGGTGGATAGAGAACGCCGGTCTGGCTTTCCGCCGCGATGGGATAGCCCGCGCCGACCAGTGGGTTCCAGAGCGGGAACTCGCCCCGTTTCAGAGAGTCAGCGAGAAACGTCTTCTGAGGGAAGTAATACGAGAACGTATCGCCTCCAATGAGCGTCGCTCCCTTCCACAACGGTTCCCAGAACAGAACCGTCATCCACAGCGATACACCAATCACCCCCAGCCACACGAGCCAGCTGTCACGGATGTCTGAGGCTGTGGTGCGAACCGGTTGCCGCGTCATGAATGCCCCCGCCTGATCTCATGCCTCGGTTCAGTTGGGGGACGGACCGGTCGGCAATCCGCCCGGTCCGGGAGGCGAAGGCGGCTGCATGGATCGCAGAATCGAGGACAACACCGGTGGAACATGCGGCACGGCCATATACACCCGCGAGGTCACGACCGATCGCGGATAAAAGTTCGCGATGAAGTCGAAGCAGAACTCGGTCCCCGAGTGACGCACCATGACGGCATTGGCATAGCGACCCGCTGCGACCGACTCGGGGATCTTCAGTTCGTCATAGATATCGTCGATCGAGGGAGTCGGTGCTGGAGACTGCGGAGCTTCTGCAGGAATGTCGCTGCCAGCATCCCCACTGATTTGCTCAGAGCTGTTTTCTACCAGTGGAGACGTTGCTCCCGAAACTGCCTCGGGGTTCCTCAGTTTCGGCATGTTGGGGAGCATGCCGAAGTTCGATTCGTAGTGCCGCATGTTCTCCTGCAACACGTTCCCAAACTGGCGGGCGACCGGATTCGGCAGGATCACACGAGTGACGATCCGTTGCGTTTCTCCCATCCGCATCGCGAAGTCGAGGACCGACTCATGCATTCCCGAGAGGATCATCACACCGTTACTGAAAACTCCGACGGAGACCTCGTCACTGATGCGGGCACTGACGTTTGAATGACGGACCTGCCCGTGAATCGGCTCCGGGAGATCTTCTCGCTGGGGATCATTTTCAGGGTGCGTGGACATGGACGACAGCTCAAGCAAGAGACCCGATCACCGCGGAACATACAAAATGTGCCCCGCTGGTAAACGTCACACAAGTACGGTCAGTCTACCTGAACCCGTGAAAATCTGCGCATGACAATCAATTGAATTACCCTGCGGGGAAGCCGCTCCCCACCTGCGTGTCCTTGCCCCTTCCCGGACTCTGTCTCTAACCTTTCAGCTTCAGGGCACCGAGGGAACACCTCGCCACAGGTCGCCCTTCCCCCAGATCCCAGACCACGGAACGATGATGCAACTGAACGGCGTGGATGTCGTTGATACTTTTGCCGAGGCGTTCTCCATGTCGGGAACGCGGTTGATCGTGACTGCTGTGTCGGAGCGGTGGGCAATCGTGGCTGCCAACGAGTTCTGCGGCAATGCGACCAGCGTGATTGGGTGCGATGTCGAAGCCTCGATCGAGCGGATTCTCCCTCCAGAGGCAACTCCTGATGGGCGACCGGGAGTGACCGTACTTGCCTTTGCCTTCAGCCGTGACGCACTCTCCACAGCGGTGTCGAACCGCATTGGCCAGTGTATTCTGACTTGTCCCACGACGGCGTGCTTTAGTGGAGTCGCTGACTGCCCCCCAGAGAAACGCATCGCCGTTGGAGCCAACCTGCGATTCTTTGGCGACGGGTTCCAATCCTCCAAAAAAATCGGTAACCAGCGCATGTGGCGCATGCCCTGTATGGACGGCGAGTTCGTCTGTGACGACAAGTTCGGGACATTTACCGGGGTCGCTGGAGGAAACCTGTTGCTGTGCGGCGAAACACAGGCTGCGACTCTCGCAGCTGCAGAAGCCGCCTGCGAAGCGATGAGTGCCGTGCCAGGTGTGATCCTGCCGTTCCCCGGCGGCATCGTACGGTCGGGGAGTAAAGTCGGCTCGATCTATAAGAAGCTCAAGGCCAGCACCAACGATGCCTATTGTGCAACGCTGCGTCCGTTGTCGAAGACCGAACTTCCGGAGGGAGCCAACGCGGTCTACGAGCTCGTCGTCGATGGCGAGAACTTTGAACTCGTGAAGACTTCGATGCGTGAGGGTCTGCACGCTGCCTGCAAGGTCCCCGGTCTGAAGCAAGTCACCGCCGGGAACTACGGCGGAAAGCTCGGCAAACACCACATTCATCTGCGCGACATGATCGACTGAGTCAGGTTTTCCACGCAACCGTCAACACGAAGCAAATCTAACAGATCTCTTATTCGACCATTTTCTTTTCACATTTTGAGTGGTCTGACGTTAGCATCAAAGTGACTTGAGTGTGAGATATTCAATCATTCCGAAATGAAAGCGAGGTCCCGATGCGTACCGGGAATCGACGTACTTTTCTGTCACAGGTCGGTCGTGGCATGATCGCGGCGAGTGTGGGAGTCGGCTTGGCCAGCGACCTGGGATTTCGAGCCGCGTGTGCCCTGGAGACCGAAGGCGACCTGACCTTCGGTCGTTTGGAGCCTCTGGTCGGAATCTTGCAGTCGACCTCACTCGACAAGGTCCTGCCCAAAGTCGTTTCCATGCTGAGAACGGGAACATCGCTTCGCGATTTTGTCTCAGCTGCGGCATTGGCAAATGGACGGGCCTTCGGTGGCGAGGACTACATCGGGTTTCACACATTGATGGCCCTGAGGCCCGCTCTGTCCATGGCCGAAGACCTGCCCACGGAACGAGCCGCACTCCCCATCCTCAAGGTCATCTACCGGAACAGTGCCCGGATCCAGGAAATCGATGTGCACGAACTCAATGTTCTGGGTCCCATTGCGTCCGATGCGTCCGCGCAAGCAACGGCACATGCCATCCGAGACGCTGTTCACCAACGGGATCGCGCTCTGGCCGAAGCGAGACTGGCAGCCGCCGTACGGCAATCACCGGCGCTTGCCTGGAATGAACTTCTGGAAACGGCCGAAGAAGCCACCGACGTGCATCGCGTGGTGCTTGTGCATCGGGTTTGGGACATGCTCGATCTCGTGGGCGAGGCCAATGCCCTGACGATGCTACGCCAGTCTCTGCGTTACTGCGTCAAGACAGAGGAATCGGCCGCCCAACATTCGGCGGGTATTCGCGCTAAGCTTCCAGCTGTCATTGATCAATTCAAACTGCATGATCGCCCCTGGGGTTCCAAAGCGGTGGACGACCAATGGGTCAATTCTTTCGTAGAGACACTCTTCACCGTCACTCCCGACCAGGCCGCCGAAGCTGCGGGAGCAGCACTCGCCGAGGGGATCGTCCCGGCTCGCATTTTCGAAGCGATTTCGCTGACGGCCAATCAACTCTTGCTGCGTGACAAGGGGAGAAGAGGAAATCAAATCCAACCCGGTAAAGCAGAGGGCAGCGTCCACGGCGACTCGATCGGAGTCCATGCCAGCGATTCCGCCCATGCCTGGCGGTGTATCGCCAATGCAGGAAATGCTCTCCATCATAATACAGCAGTCGTTATGGCAGCGTATCAGGTGGCCAAGGATCGAATTCAAAGCGGAGGCGACTTTCAGAATTGGAAACCTAGACCGTGGGCCGAAGATCTGGAACCTGTCAAAGCCTCGACTGAACCAGAACTCATGGCCGCACTAAAGACTGCCATCGAGAGTCAGGACCAGAGTCGCGCGTGTGCCGTGGTGGCCAGGTACGGCGAACTCCAACTCCCTGAACGCAGTGTGTTTGACCTGCTGAAGGGATACGCCATCAGTCAGGACGGAGCACTGCACGCCGAAAAATACTTCCACACAACCAGCTCCGACTTCCGCGCGACCCATGCTGCTGCTCGCTGGAGGCATGTCGTGGCTCTGGCCCGTGTCACTGCCAGCGAATACGGTAAGGAGGCACCCGGCATCTCCCAGGCCCGAGAACTACTGGGCGTCTAGCGCCGCATAGAACATTTCCCGTTAAGACTTCCGGGCCTCCAAAAACTCATGGTTTCGGAGGCCCGTTTCATTCTCCCCTCCCGATTGATTAACTGGCATCGCTCGACCATATGCCCTAATGCGCGCGACCGCTCTCGATGAAGTTGCCAGTCAGCACTTCGCTGACTCGAACCGCATCGAGGATTCAAGGTGCTGCCTTCGGCGTTCCAGTTTCAGCCCGGTGATCTCGTGGCCTGCTATGGCACCGATTGGATTAGCCGGGGCATCCAGCTGCTGACCTGGTCGCCTTTTGCTGCAGCTGAGTTGCGATCTGGTCCATCTCATCTCGCGATCATCACCGAATCCGATCGCGGGCTGCTGTGGGTCGAGTCGACCACGCTCTGCCGCCATCCGTGCGTTGTTCGCGGTGAATGTGTGTCCGGGTGTCAGGCTCACGAACCTTGCGAACGTATTCACGACTACCTTGTCACGGGCGGAGCTGTCGCGGTCTATCGACTGACGGGCATCAATCAGTTCGATGAGTCGGAACGACAGCTCCTGCGGCGGATTCTCTTTCAGCACTTCCTCTGGAAACCGGTCGGCTATGACCTGGGTGGAGCGATTCTGTCGGGGACTCGGGCAATTCGATGGCTGGGTTTATTGCCTGGAGCCGATTTGCAATCGCTGTTTTGCTCGGAGCTGATGGCCGCCATTTTGATGAGGCTGAATCGGCTCAATCACGCCAATCCGACGGGGTTCTCGCCTGCTCGCCTGCTGCGCACGCTGGTGTTACTCGGGAAGTATCACCGGGTGGCCCAGTGGTCGGATCAGCCCACGATTGAGGTTTCTCGTAATGAATAATTCTCGAAGCTCGTTACGACATCTTCTCATCAACCGGCACCAGCTCCTGCGATCGGTCCGCTCCGGGTTGATCAGGCTCCTGATCGCATTTCTGCTAGTGCCAGCTGCGGGAGTCTGGGCCCAAAACTTTTCATCGCCCGACCCTGACATCTGCCGAGCTGCCGAAGCGGCCCGCAAGCAGTCGGCTCTCTTCTGGTCGGGACGGCCTCTTCCCGGAGATTGGTATCAGCCATGCCCGGTCGTCTGGCAAGTTAGGACCGGGACTGGCAGTGGTTGGACAGCCTTTCAAATTCAGAACGGTGAAGTGTTTGGCTGGCGAATGTCGCTCCGCGGAAACCGGAACACCGTTTTCCGCGATGTCATACCCCATGAGGTCGACCACGCAGTCCGAGCCAGTTTGTGCCGGCGACCGCTACCACGCTGGCTCGATGAAGGCTGTGCTTCGTTGTTTGAATCGGCCGAGTCGCACGCTCAGCTGAGACAGCAACTCATGACCTCGCAGCGGCGATTACTGACTTCCACGACGATTGATCAGATGGACTACCCTGCTTCGGGATCTGATACGGCTCAACTGTACGCGGAAGGCTTTTCGTTTGTGGAATACCTGCTCTCACGCGGCACGCCGCAGGAGGTTCTGCAACTCCAGCAAACTCAGGAGCCATTGTCGCTCTCTCTGGTGCAAGTCTATCGCCAGGAGTTGCCACAACTGTTGCAGGATTGGCACGAGTGGGAACGCGGACGAGTGAATCTGGGAACTCGTTGTGATTGCGTCCAATGCCCGTGGCACCGTAGTCCCGCGACGACGGATACTCCTCCTGGTGAAACTAAAAAGGCTCCCCTGACAATCTGGTCCGCCACATGGTGCGCCCCGTGTCAGAGTTTTCATCGGGACCTGGACACACTGCCTCTGTTTCGGAAACAGCTGGAAGCCAAATTTCAGCTTATCGAACGAGACATTGACCGAAGTCCACAAGCCGCCCAGCAAGCGAACATCTCGACAGTCCCCACGTTCGAAACGAGTGGTCGTCGCATCACCGGATATCTCGGTCCCGACTGGCTGCTGCAACAGCTGGGTGCTTCAACCCCCGCGACACCGTCTGATCGTTTGAATTCGCCTTCCGCTAATTCGCCTGGACCAGCCAAGGATCAGGAGCCAGATCCAAAGATCACCCCACTAAGCGCAAGTCCCGATGCAATACAACCAGCAGTCCCAACTCCGTTGAATCCGACTCCTGATAAACCCTCAGTGCTCGAACCTGAGCGGGAGGCAAAGCCCGCAGCCTCTTCACTGACACCACTCAAGTCACATCCTCCGTGGGGCCGTATTCTCGAACTGGCACCGACAGCCCTGACGATTCTCTCCACGGTCGGCGTGATTGGCGGCACGGCAGCGACGGGTGGTGTGGGCGGAATCGTATTGATGATCCTGTTCAAGCTCCTCAAACGTCGCGCAACTCGGACCATTCAGGGTAAGGTCACATCGAATGCGACTACGTCGGAAGGAGGCGCGGCCCACAACAACCGCGCTCCCTTTCCCCGCCAGCTGGATGAAGCAGGTGAGCTTCTTGGATTGCGACAATCCGAGGGACGTGTGGCAACACTTGATACGCTCCGCGGCATGTTCCTCGACGACGAACTCGAAAAGCTGAAAAGCGACTCCGATCCCCAGGTCGCCGCAGTCATTCGTCGTATCCGTGATGCTGTGGATTCCCGCGTCGACGAAGTCGCTCCCCTGACCACCAAAGTGTAAGTCACTTCCACTCCCTTAGCCCCACACCCTCGCCCCTCAGCCCTCCTCCAAGGTCTCTCCCATGCCCATCGGTGATCCCGGACAAGAACAATTTCGACGTGCGATTGTCACGCTCCGCAACCTCCACATTGCGGCAGCTCTCTCGCCACTCTTCACAATGCGATCCGAGCTTCTGGCCAATGACGAGTTGTCGGATCGCGGCGGTTTCGACAATCCAACGCGCGACCACTTGATGAAGCTGCTGGTCCATTGCGATCGTTGGCGACGCCGAGTGACGCACAACCCGGACAACGCCCCGCTGGGGGACAAAATTGAAAAGGCGATCGACGCCAAGGCCACGATTGATATCGGCGATAAGCCATTCGGTGGCGACGACATTCAGAACCAGTCTGGCGGCCTGCTCTCGCTGCCCTTCGCCCTCGACGGCAGTGACCCCGACATCCCACTCCAGTCGCAGTTGAAACTCAAGAGTA
>CANJZR010000062.1 GCA_947479075.1 Planctomycetaceae bacterium | reverse complement strand
CGGGTACCGCCGGGCGGATGGGTCTGTGGCAAACTCCGCACGGGGTGATCGAGACTCCGGCGTTTATGCCCGTCGGGACCAAGGCGACCGTCAAAGGTGTCTGGCCGTCCCAGCTGAAGGCGATCGGGGTCCAGAAGATCCTGGCGAATACCTATCACCTGGCCCTGCGCCCCGGCCCGGAAGTCGTTCGCGACCTGGGTGGACTGCACCGGATGATGAACTGGGACGGGCCGATCCTGACCGACAGCGGCGGTTTTCAGGTCTTCAGTCTGGCGGAGCTGCGGCAGATCAATGACGAGCAGGTCGTCTTTAAGTCCCATATCGACGGGAGTTTACTGCAACTCTCCCCCGAAAAGGCTGTGGCGATCCAGGAGGACCTGGGAGCGGACTGCATTATGTGCCTCGACGAGTGCCCGCCGCATGATGTCTCGCGTGAGCGGATGCGGGCAGCAGTCGAGCGGACGACAGCCTGGGCCCGTCGCTGCCGGGATGCACAGAAGCGGCCCGATCAGGCTTTGTTCGGGATTCTGCAGGGGGGGACAGACCGGGCCTTGCGGGAGCTTTCCGCTCAAGGATTGCTGCCGATTGAGTTTCCGGGTTACGCGATCGGCGGGCTGAGCGTCGGCGAGGAACCGGTCGAGATGTACGATACTCTCGACTTTACGGTTCCGATGCTTCCGGTCAACAAGCCCCGCTATCTGATGGGGGTGGGTCGACCGATCGATATCATCGAGGCGGTCTGCCGGGGCGTGGACCTGTTTGACTGTGTGATGCCGACCCGGAATGCCCGCAATGCCACTGCTTTTACCAGCCAGGGAGCGGTGAAACTGCGGAACAAGAAGCACATGCGGGACCAGTCGCCACTCGATCCCGAATGCCAGTGCCCAACATGCACGCAATTCAGCCGAGGCTATCTGCGTCATCTCTTCCAGTCGGGTGAGATGCTCGGCCCGATGTTGCTTTCCGTCCACAATCTGGCGTTCTACCAGAGAATCGTCAGAGAGCTTCGAACAGCTATCCATCAGAATCGCTTGAACGAATATCGCGAGGCATTCAAGCGGAGTCTTGAATCATGTCCCGTCGAGCCATAGAGTGTGTGTGCTCCGCTAGAACATCCACTCATCTCATTCGTTATGGCGGAATTCAACGGAAGACTCCTTCCGGATCATTTGTCACCGTTTTTGAGGCCCATCGAATCACAAGTCTGCCCTCACGGGGAGGTCTTCTGTTCCGATGGTGCTGGGGGTCAGCATCTCAATGTCTGCAGAATCCGTTGTTGAAATTCGCAACCTCACGAAGATCTATCGAGACTTCTGGGGTCGGGCCAAAGTGAAGGCCGTGAACTCCCTGAGCCTCGAAGTCAAGAAGGGGGAAATCTTTGGTCTGCTGGGGCCGAACGGGTCCGGAAAAACGACCACCCTCAAAATGCTTCTGGGGCTGTTGTTCCCCACCGAGGGGGAGATCAAGATCCTGGGCAAGCAGGCCCACGATGTCAGCAAGAACGAACGAATCGGCTATCTGCCCGAAGAATCGTATCTGTACCGCTTCCTGAATGCGGACGAAACGCTCGACTTCTATGGCCGGCTGTTCAATATGTCAGCTGCTGTGCGGAAAGAGCGGAAAGACAAACTCATTGAGATGGTCGGGCTGAATTACGCCCGCCGTCGTCAACTGAAAGAGTATTCCAAGGGGATGACCCGGCGCATCGGCCTGGCTCAAGCCCTCATCAATGATCCTGAACTGGTGATCCTGGACGAACCGACCAGCGGTATGGACCCACTGGGGACCCGTGAGGTCAAAGATCTGATCCTGAAGCTGCGTGACCAGGGGAAGACGGTCGTCATGTGCAGCCACCTGCTGCAGGACGTTCAAGACGTGTGCGACCGGATCGCGATCCTGTATGGCGGCGAGTTGAAGGTTCTCGGCGATGTGAAGGATCTGCTCCAGTCCAAGGGAGAGACCCAGCTGATCACCTCGAAGCTCGATCCCGCTGCCCAGGCCGAAGTGGAAGCGGTGCTGAAGAAGCATGGTGCTTCGCTTCACAGCAGTTCTTCGCCAGTGGTCAACCTGGAAGAGCTGTTCCTGCGAACCATCGAGGAGAGCAAGGCTCGTCCCGGTCGCCGTTACGCACCGGGCGAAACGCCCAAGGTCTGAGTCTCGGAATCGCAGTGAGTGCGTCCCCTCAGAAGGATGCAAGTCCCCTGCTGACGCGTTGACCATTCGTCAGTTTATGCCATCAGAATCCGGATCAATTGAACCGGACGCCGAACATCAGAAGATTCATTTTTCTGCTCTGATTTGTTCCGGTGCTGAGGCAACCCCTGGTCAATCTTCCATTCATTCCAGTTGTTTTGAACCAGAAAGGGATCGAATCGACCATGCCATTCGAGACCAATCATTCTTTGCTTAACGTCATCTTGCAGTGGGCGTTGATCCTCTGCGTCATCTCAGTCATTGGGACGTTTGTGGGTGGTGTCTCCAGCCTGATGGGTGGAGGAAAACGGGGTTTATCGGAATTCTTCGGCGTCATCAGCCGAGCACTTTCGGACTTGATCCTTGTCTCCCCGCAACGCATTTTCGCTCTGGCAACACTGACAACGCGTGAGTCCGTTCGTCGCAAGGCCCTCTGGATCGGGGCAGTGTTCCTCGTCCTGTTCATGTTCGCTGGGTGGTTCATCGGGGATTCTGACGACACGACACCCGCGAAGGCCTACATCAGCTTTGTCATCACCACCATTCGCTGGATGTTACTCCCGCTGGCAGTGCTGCTGTCGTGCTGGGGACTTCCGGCAGATATCAAAGATCGATCGCTGCACACCGTCGTGACGAAACCCGTCCGCCGGAGTGAAGTGGTCCTCGGCCGAATCGCGGGATACTCGTTCGTCATCACTGCGATCTTGCTGGCCGTCAGTGTGGTCGGTTATGCGTGGATTCTCCGCGTTGTCCCGGAACGATCCCAGCGACAACTGATTTCACGTGTCCCCAGATTCGGGGGCATGAAGATGCTCGATCAGAACGGTGATGCATTCGCCGGAGTGAACGTGGGCGACATGTACGACCTCCGTCGCTTCATTGCTGGCGGCACCAAAGAGCTGGCCATGTGGCAGTTCCAAGGACTGAAAGAATCCGATTTCCCGAATGATCAGAGTCTGCGACTTGAATATGCCTTCGAGGCCTTCCGATCGTACAAGGGAGATATTTCCACGCAGATCGAATTCAGTATCGACCTTGTGAACCCTGAAACGAACCAGAGAGTGCGTCTGGGGGTTCAGCCGGTCAACGAATTCTCCAGCGAAATCGCCCATGATCTCAAGGAGAATCAAACAGAGAATCTGATTCTGATTCCTCGGTCCATTTCATACCTTGATGGAGAAACCACGAAAACGGCGGATTTATTCAAGGATCTGGTGGCCAACGGCAATCTGAATGTGGAGATCAAATGCCTCGATGCGGCTCAGTACCTGGGCGTCAGCCCGGGTGACTTGTTCGTGCGAATGCCGGACCGTTCATTTGCGGTCGGGTACTGGAAGACGATTTTCACCACATGGCTGATGCTCGTTCTGATTATCACAATCGGGACCACAGCCAGCTGCATCCTGAAGGGACCAGTGGCCACACTCACCACATTCGGACTTTTGATTCTCGGGGTGTTCCTCAAGAACGGTCTGATTATGCGACTTGGAAAGTACTATTCAGATGGAGGAGAAGTTGTCGGTGGGGGTTCAGTAGAAGCCCTCTACCGACTCGTCTCGGGTCTGAATGAGTCAACCCCACTGGATGAGTCAATCACGAAAACCGTCATCGAAACTCTGGATTCGGGGGTTTACGCGATGCTTTATCTGGCTCAGTATGTGATCCCCGACATTAGTGTTTTCGACGCATCGATCTACCTGGCGAACGGCTTTGACGTTCCGCTGGCGACGTGCGTGCTGCCCAGTCTGCTCATTACGCTGGGATTCTTCATTCCGGCATACATCATCGGTTACTTCGGCCTGCAGATTCGTGAATTGGAGGCAAAATGAACAACCTCACTTCGGGCCAGCGGAAGCTGGTCTATGGACTTGGGATTCTGGCTCTCATGGTCGTGGTGATCCTGTTGGGGAAACCCTCCGAAGGAACGCCCGGTACCGGAGGAGTCGTCTCCGACCTGCGTGAAAAGTACAGCCTGGGCGAAGCGACGCTCGGGCAAGTGGATCCTGCCAGCTCGACCATGAATCTGGTTCTGCTGGGATTCCGCGGGATCGCGGCCAGTATTCTCTGGAGCGAAGCTGAACATCATCGCGTGACGAAGAACTGGTCGAAACTTCAGCAGACAGCCGAGTCAATCATTTTGCTGCAACCGCACTTTAAGAAGGTGTGGGAGTACCAGGCATGGAACCTGGGCTTCAACGTCTCTGCGGAATGCGATGCCGTGGAAGACCGGTACTTCTGGGTCAAACAAGGGGCCAAGTATCTGCAAAGAGGGACCAAACGAAACACGCAGTTCCCCGAATTGTTCTTCGAGTGCGGGCGGTTCTTCGGTCAGAAGATTGGCTCCGCTGACGAGAAGGAACAGTATCGCAAGTTCTTCGTGGCAGACCCTGACACCAGCCGCTGGCAGGGCAAGGGCGACGGGGATGTGAATCCCGAGAACAAGGACAACTACCTGGTCGCACAGGACTGGTACATCAAAGCAAATGCCGTTGTCGAAGGGACCGACATCGAGCAGCATAAGATGGACCTGCCATTGTTCATGTCGTACCCCTACCACTCGCTCATGGATTATGCGAGTGCGCGTGAAGAAGACGGACATTTCGACGACAATGCCAAGATTGCCTGGGCCAATGCGCTCCGGGAGTGGACCACGGTTTACGGTCGCAAGGTCTTCGCGGCTGCCGGCAACGGGGTCATGTTCACACTGGAGGGATCTCAAGAAGACCTTGAGAAATTGTCCAAGGAAGACGGCCAGCCACTCGCCGACAAACTGCATTGGCAGAACCGTTACCACGGGACAACGAACTATCTCTACTGGAAGCTGCGTTGCGACATCGAGCAGAGGCAGGAAATGATCGACGCGCGTCGCTCGTTCTACGAAGGCAAGAAGGCATTCAAGGAAGAGGGCGACCTGGAGCAAGCAGGAAAACTGCTGGAGACGGGAACTCAGCTTCTGCAGAAAGTCATTGATACAGCGGGAAGAGAGGAAAATGGAAACAGCATCTTGCTCTACAACGACGAGGGAATTACAGAAGAGGCCATCAAGTCCCTGCTGATTCTGGAACGTGTCCGAGACGGTCTGCCCAAAGACAACTTCCCACTCAAAGAACTCTGGGTTGACCCGAACTTCGCCGCTAAAAGAGCGGAGTTGCGAGACAAGTTCATCCGCTGGGCAGGTGAGAACTAGCCACTGCGGGTCGATTGCGACTTTCGATTTTGAACCATCTCAGGCCAGCGACTGTCACTCAGTCGCTGGCCTTTTTCATGAACGGATAAAACACGCAGGTCAACGACTCGTGTTACAGTAGAGAAGCGGGGCTGACTTTTCCGACGGAGAGAATCCTCGACTTGCTCGGAAAACTCACCCTCACTTTCCGGACTGTTCCGGATGACAATATCGACGCGGCCTCTTTGTGAGGATCCTGAGTCACGTATTTCCGATTCCCTGTGCCGCACAATCATCCGGCTCTGAACCTCATCAAATCACCGGAACGATACCCCATACAGAGAGACCTGAGCGTTCTGGGGATTCCGCCATGCCAACGAGTGAACTGGACCAACTGCGTCAGGAAAACAACCAGCTGCGACTCGCGCTGGTCGAGATGCGGCAACAGCTGATGCAGGCTCAAAAGCTGACATCAGTCGGCGCACTCGCTTCGTCGATCACGCATGAGTTCAATAACATCCTGATGACGGTAATCAATTACGCGAAAATGGGATTGCGTCACAAGGAAGCCGCGACGCGTGACAAGGCCTTTGACCGCATCCTGAACGCGGGGCACCGGGCGGCCAAGATTACGACCGGGATGCTTTCCTACGCCCGAGGCAAGACAACACAACGGGAGGCGTTTCGTCTGAGCCAGCTGGTCGAAGATGTGCTGATCCTGGTGGAGAAGGACTTGCAGGTCCACCGTATTCGACTTGAAAAGAATTTCGATGAGAATGTCTGGGCTGAGGTGAATTCCGGCCAGATTCAGCAGGTCCTGATCAACCTGATCATCAACGCCCGGCAGGCGATGGACGGAGGCGGATCGCTTCACATTGGCGTCTCGCTGAACCGGGAATCCAACACCAGTGAGATTACTGTTCGCGACACGGGCAGTGGCATCCCCGCGGACAAACTGCCGCGCATCTTCGATCAGTTTTTCTCTACAAAAACTCCGGATGAACAAGGTCAGGGTGGCAGTGGCCTGGGTCTGGCCCTGTGCAAGGAAATCATCGATACCCACCGAGGCCGCATCCGGGTGGAAAGTACCGTGGGACGTGGCACGACCTTCACGCTTCGCTTCCCCATGATCCCGGCCCCCACTCTGGTTCGCCCCAGCGTGACGCAGAAGGCTGGCTGAACCTCGCAGTTCGAGTCACTTTGGCCCCCCTCCGGCCATTCACGTCCAATGAACGATGGGCATTTCATCGGGCCGAGTTTGTGCCACAGATTGAATCACGAGTTCCCCGCTAACGCCTGATCCTGAAAGTCGCTACCTCGCCTACTGCCATGCGGCGGTTGTGGTTTGCTATGCTGGTATGCATCTGGTTCGTCGGGATGAGACCAACGAACATTCCACCTCGTCGCTTCACTCGACCCGCCCCATGACTGCCGACTTCCAGGCCTGTGCCAGATTGGTTCAGCTGCTGTCACGGGCAGTGACAGCGCTCGACGCACAGTGTCAGAAGACAACATTGCCTCCTCTGGCAGGGCGGGAGTGGTACGAGCTGCTGATCCGCAAGCTCGTGCCCCAGTTGTCCGACCAGTCGTTTCTGGTGGTTGCTGTGGTGGGTGGGACGAACATCGGCAAGAGCGTGGTGTTTAATCATCTCGCCGGATTTCGGGCAAGCGCCACCAGCCCATTGGCCTCGGGGACGAAGCACCCGACCTGCCTGATCCCTCGTGGATTTCGCGATACACACAATCTGGCGCAGATCTTCCCTGGTTTTCGCCTGCGAGACTGGGAGTCCCCCGACGGGCCGCTTCAGGAGGACAACGAAAACTGGCTCTTCATTCGCGAGTGCGACGAGACACCAGCCAACCTGCTCATCCTTGATACCCCGGATGTCGACAGCGATGCCCGCATTAACTGGGAACGAGCCGATCATATCCGCCGCTGTGCCGATGTACTGGTTGCGGTTCTCACACAGCAGAAATACAACGACGCAGCTGTGAAAGAGTTCTTTCGCCAGGCCGCCCTGGAAGAGAAATCGATCCTGCTCGTCTTCAATCAATGTCTGCTCCCGGAGGACGAACCTTACTGGCCGCTCTGGGTCGGAACATTCTGCGCTGAGACGGGAATCAAACCCCAGATTCTGTATGTCGCGCCCAACGATCGCCGGGCGGCTGAGTCTCTTGAGCTGCCATTCTACGAGCGTCCGTTTCCACCCGAATCATTACCGGACGAGACAATCGACCGGTTAGCTCCCCGCAATTTGATGACCGACCTGACCTCGCTGCGTTTCGGCGAGATCAAGCTCAAAACACTGGCGGGCTCGCTCCATCGGGTCATCGACCGGAATCAGGGAGTCCCTCACTGGCTGGATGAGATCCGTGGCCTGAGTGCCCAGTACCACCGGGCCACCGAACTCCTGGCTGCGAACAAGCTGGCCGAAGTGGCGGACTGGCCCACAATTCCCAGCACGCTTCTGGTGCAGGAAGTGCGAGAATGGTGGGGCCAGCAACGGCAGGGATGGTCGGCACGCGTTCACGACTCCTATCAATTCCTGTCTCAAGTGCTCATTACTCCGCTGCGAATGGCTCGCAATAAAATCCAGGGCGAACCTGTTGACCCGCGAGTGACGTACCGAAATCGCGAATGGAGTGCCGTCCTTGAGTCGATCGAGAAGGTCTACGAGAAACTGGAATGGCTCGCCGAGCTGGGCAATGACCTCTTGAAACCGAGGCTCACCGAGTTGCTTTCGGGAGTCTCGCGAGCCGATCTGATACGGACCGTTCGAGAAGCCCACGACCAGAGTGATCTGGAAAGTGAACTTCGAACTCTGGTGCAATCCGAGATGACGAAGTTCGCCAACGAGAGCCCGCAGTACTATAAGTTTTTTCGTCAGCTCGATTCACTCGCAGCCGCCGCTCGCCCAGCTGTGTCGGTCATCATGGCGATCACTGGGGTGGGACTGGTCGGGGATGTGGTGTTCACCTCCGCAGCCACGACCACCCTCGGCCATCTGACCGCGGATGTTGTCGGAGGAACTGTCGCAGCCTCGGTCGGGGAGTCCGTGATTCATGAAGGAGTGTCGCAGGGCACCGGGTTACTCCAGTCGCACCTGCGGAACCTGCATCAGCGATTTGCCACCCGACGAGCCACGTGGCTGGCCGAGCTGCTGAAGAATCATCTCCTTGGAACTCTGCCCGAAGAACTCCATGCAGCCAGCCGGCTTTCGACCAGTCCCGAATTCATGACGACCTTGAATGCCGTGGAAGATATCCATCGCATGGTCAAGAAGCTGAGCATCGAAGCGGAACGCTTTGCTGCGGACGCCTGACCTCCACCAGTCGACAGCGACATCTCTCATTCACAGCACAGGGGCTCGTGGGGCGGACTTCACAGCTTACTTGGTCCCGCGAATGCCCAGTGCAGATTGTCCCGCCCCCTTCTCTGCTCCTGCGGGAAACGCATGCTTCGGCGGCTCGAATTCCAGAAGCGCTGATGGCCCGGCCTCTCCATCGATGTCATGAGACCAGATCGGCTTCCCGTCGTGGAGCAGGCTGAGATTCCAGCCCGAATCGTTGTCTCTGACTTTCAGCGTCACGGGCACCCCCGCGACCACTTTGATCTTGGAACTCAAATAACGATCGGTCAACACATTCTTGACCTGTTCCTCGAAGTCATCCATCCCGTCTGGGTTGTCGACCTGGATATCCAGCGCGATGGCCTGCCCGGGACGCAACAACAGCTTCCCGCGTGGATTCGCGGCACCAATCCGCTGCACGACTCCTTCATCGGGCATATCAACACCACGCACGGTGTACACATTCGAACGGGCCGTGTCTGCGGCGATGTACCAATGCCGTTGATCGGGACTGTCTCGCAAATGCATCCCGTCCGGGAGTGAGTAGTTCCACACGACACACTCTCGACTGATGCAGACCAGTTTTTCGCCATCAATCAACACATAATCCAGCCCCACCCATTGCATCACGCTACCGGAAACGGGGAGGGAAATCTGCTTCTTCACCTGTCCATTGTCGAGGTCAATCACTCGCAATTCGCCTCCACCTGTCCGCTCGGTGAGTGTTGCGAACAGTCGTGATTCCGGATGGAAGCTGCAAGCGGTCACCCGGTCCCCCGACACATCGGAGGGCGTCACGGTTCCCGTGGTCTTTCCAGTCTTCGCGTCAAGCAGATAAATCAATCGATGAGCAGCATCCGTCACCGCCACATGATCGCGAGCGGGCGAAAACTCGGGCCGCATATCGCCAATCTCGATCTCGTATCGGGCCTTGTTCGTCCCGATGTCCCACAAAGTCATACGTCCCGTGGCTGCAGTCAGGAGCAGTAACGGATCGAGAAACTCTGCGTAGTGCACCTGCTGCTCTGGACCTGGAGGTGCATCGTGATACGGTTCCAGGCTCCCCTTGCTGCTTCCATCTCTCACCGCCAGAACATCCAGACGATCGAGCCCGTCGGCGTTGTGAGTACACACCAGCGTTCCATCAGGGCTCACGCTCATCAGGATCGATCCTGAGGGCAGTGGTACACTCTTCTGTTTGCTTCCCGTCTTGAGATCGAGACGTTCCAGCCAGAATCGTGTTCCGGGCTCCACGATCGGCAACCCGTTTTCATCCGCGGTGAGGGCTTCGCTGGTATACATCACAAAGCCGATTCCGTGCTGAGACTGCGACAGACAGCCCATGAACAAGGCCCCCGCGGGAATCTCCACACCGCGACCAACAGCCTGGATCGGAACGGGGGGTTTGCCCAGCTTGACGGTCCACTCCACATCTTCGAGCGTCAGCTGTGCTGCCTCCGAACGATCGACTGGTTTCGTCGGGGCGGCAACAGGCTTCTCCTCAGTCTTCGTGACCTCCGTCGACGCAGCCGACTTGGCCTTCAGCACGGAGGAAAGATCGTGAGTGATTAATTGATCTTTGGCCACGACCGCCAATTGATCGGGACTGATGACCCGGACCGGATAGATTGGAGGTGACTTCAGTTCGGACAACAGTTTGCCATCGCGCGAGTCGTAAACACCCTTGCCACCGATGAGCACGTGACGCTGATCTGGAAACCATTCCAGGCGTCCCCCCTGATAGTTCTCCCGTGGTTTGATCTGACTGGCGAACTTCGTGAGGTCGAACTGCCCCGCGACTTCACCGGTCTTCACCTGCCAGACGCGCAGCTCGGGAGATTCTCCTCCGAGCAGAACGGCCAGTTGTTGCCCATCACTGGAAAACGCCGCTCCCAGACATTCCGGCTCCCCCTTCAGAGAGATACCTCCGGCAATCGCACCGGCATCCAGGTCGAAGACTTTCAAACCTGCAGCTGCCCCTGTACGAGTGACGGCGACAAAGTACTTGCCCCCCGCACTCACCGCCCATCCATCGTCGGCCTTCCAGCCACCGAGCTTGATGACCGTCTTCGGCTTGAAGTCAGGCACGGAGTAGACATGTAACTCTTTACTGTCCTCCAGAATCAGCCGAGACTTCCCCGCAAAGGCCACGAGCTTCGAAGCAGTCCCGCTCAGGCGAATCGGGGAGAGCGGGCGGTTTTGCGTCACCCCATAAATCGAGATCACATTGTCCCACTGCGGTTTACCAGCGAGGTAACTGCCGTCGGGACTGAGGGCCTGGACCTTACTGCTTCCCAGTTCAATATTGCGGACCTGCCCGATTTTTTTCTTGTCGACCAGATTCCAGATATCGCGATACTGCTTCTTATCGTCATTGAGTCCCAGGGCCACAAATCGACTGGGTGTCGCTGGGAACAGCACTCGCATCCGTGTCGACTCAACAAAGTCGGGCCCGATTGCGCCGAGCGACGGCATCTTAAACGCCAGCTTCGCTCCAGCTGCGGCGAAGACTCCTGGCGGAGCGGGATCTGCTTTCACGGTCCAAGCCACGGGACCGAGCCCTTGCTTCTCGATCGGGTCGGCGCCTTCAGGTTCACTGTCTAATGTCGAGCCACCGGTCCGCGTTTTGGTCTCCTTACCAGTACCCGAATCATCATCATCGTCCTCCTCCTCCTTGTCCTTTTTTCTGGAGGACTTTGTTTTCACTTGAGCCAACGCATGGCTGCCGATTTCATCGAGGTTGAAATCTGCCACGTGAGTTTCACGGGAGATCAAGAGGCTTTGGTGATCGACCAAAGTCCAGAAGGAGTCGACATGGAAACCTTCGCATTGAGATTGAATCTCAGGTTTAATGTCTACTGAAACGACGCTGTCCTTCCCGAGAATTTCGCTTGCTCTTCCATCAAAATTAATCGATGGATTTGCCCGCAAGTGCGCACCACATAAATGAAT
>CANJZR010000061.1 GCA_947479075.1 Planctomycetaceae bacterium | reverse complement strand
GGATCTCGTTCTTGCCGCCACCGCCCACGACGTGGATGACTTCGATCTTCTCCCCGGTCAGGTCCTCGATGCCCTTCAAAACCTGTCGGTACTTGAAGGCGAGACTTTCCAGGCAACAGCGGACGAGTTGCCCATCGGTCTCCGGCACCGGCTCACCATTCTGGCGACACCAGTCTTGAATGGCGGTTGCCATGTCATCCGGGCTGAGGAATGCGTGATCGTTGGGGTCGACCAGCGTCCGGAATGGCTCGGCAGCCTCGGCCAGCTTCACCAGTTCCGCATACTCGTACTTGCGGCCCTTCCGCTCGAACGAACGACGACACTCCTGCACCAGCCAGAGCCCCATCACGTTCTTGAGCAGGCGATACGTGCCGTCGACGCCCCCTTCGTTCGTGACATTCAGTTCCAGTGCCGCCGGGCCGAGGACGGCGTCCTGCACCTCAACACCAATCAGCGACCAGGTCCCCGAACTGATGTAGGCCCAGTTCGCCTTGCCCGTGTTCTGCGTCGGCACAGCTGCGACTGCGGCTCCGGTGTCGTGCGTGGCAGGGGCGACGACTTCGATTTTCTTGAGGCCCGTGCGGACGATCACATCGTCACGAAGCGTGCCCAGCCTGGTTCCCGGGGGAACGACCTCCGGGAAGATGTGCGTCGGAACATTGAACTTCCGCAGCAGGTCAAACGACCAGTCGCGATTGGTGGGGTGGAAGAACTGAGTCGTCGTCGCGTTGGTAAACTCCACCACGCGGCTTCCACACAGCAACCAGTGAAAGAAGTCGGGCATCATCAGGAACCGGTCGGCATGCGCCATCAGTTCCGGATCCTGCAGCTGCATCGCGATCACTTGATACAGCGTGTTGATCTCCATGAACTGCACGCCCGACTGGGCAAAGATCTCCGCCTTGGGAACCAGCGAGAGAGTATGTTTGAGCACGCCGTACGTGCGTGGGTCGCGATAGTTGTACGGCTGGCCGAGCACTTCGCCGCTCTTGGAGAGCAGCACGTAGTCGACCCCCCACGTATCCACGCCGACCGAAACAATACTGTCGCCGTACTTGCGCGCTGCCAGCGTCAGCCCGTCCTGGATATCTGACCACAACCGCAGTACGTCCCAGCGTCTCGTCCCGGCCATGTTGACCGGCCCGTTCGGGAACCGATGGACCTCTTCGAGCGAAACCCGCCCATTGGCCAGCTTCCCCGCAATGACGCGGCCGCTCTCAGCTCCGAGATCGACGGCAAGGTAGACACGTTCAGACATGGTGGACTTGGCAAGAACTAGGGACGCGAACTGGGAATCCACTCGATTTCACGGACATCGCAAACCCGGGCAGATCTCAACCGGGCATGATACTGGACCGACCATGCGATGAAAAACGGGTTGAGAAAACGATGTCACCGGCTGAACGTCAGTCCTTCCGTCACAATCCCCCCGGCGAGCGGGGCGGCGTCAGCCCCCCGGTGCTTGACACCTTCAAATAATCTCTTGATCGGTTCTTGAAAACTCACCGTCACCAGCACCATCCGGCTGACGCCGGACGCTCGCCAAGTCCAATAGTCAGCTCTTCACCGCTGATATAACACGACTCTCAACATCGGCCGTCCGAAACTGCTCTATATCCCCAACCTTCGCATCTGGTTCATCAGCGCTGATCTCTCCTGCTCATACCTCGCCTGGCAGTCATTGTATTCGCAAGCTTTCACAAAGGTCCAAATACTCATACAGACTGCGAGTCCGATAACCAGAACTCCAAATCCGGAGAAGAAAGCAGGAGCTCCGGCATTTGTGGTTGCAACCAGCCAGAACAAGCCAAACCCAGGCATGACGGTCCCCATAACCACCGCTGATGTTCTCGTCGGGACATAAGATCCACCATGCTTTCCCTGCATCATGAGACTTTTTGACACCCGATCCCAATCCCGGTCAAGCTGGGCCAGTTGTCCCTGCAGGCGCAGTAACTCAGTATTCTGCCTGACCCTGTCCGTATTTTCCTGAATCGCCTCCAGGACCTTGGTGTAAACCACACTCTCGGTCCGCTGCACCTGGAGCGATGCCCCGCAATGGCGACAATTGACGAACTGTACGCCATCCGGCACGTCGAGATTCGCTCCACAGGCATCACAAGTCAGTCGCTGCAGGTCCATCAAAAACCCTCCGTTGTTAAACGATGAACGGACAACAACAGGCGGCGGATCACGGCATTTCCAACCGCCGGATCTCATCCACCAGATCGGCCTTCGCCTGGTGATAGTTCTTTCGCGCGGAACGATACCGGTTCACTGTCCTGACTTTCCAATAACCAAACAGTATCGAGCCCCCGACAATCAGCCCCCCGATGACTGCTGCAGGCGTCGCGCCAGGAACTCGCATTCCCCAATAGATCAGCAGACCACCGACCGTGACGAAAGCGAGACTCAGAATCACCACAAATCCGTTCGAAGGCTCGTATGGTTTTGCGTCGAGTTTCCGGTGGGAATGCCGACTGCTGACGAAATGAGCCCACTCATGATCCAGCAGAGCCAGACGCGACTGAAGATGCATGATCTTCGTACTGTGACTCATGCTGCCTGCCCCCTCCGGTTTCTCCGGCAACAGCTCAAGGTGTATCGTGCCCTCGTGATGCCGGACCTTGAATGGGGCTCTGCAATGGTGGCAATGGACAACGTGGACTCCAGCTGGCACATCCAGCTTCGCTCCACAAACTTCACAGGTCAGCGGATTTCGGTCCATCAGGTGCTCCTCACTTTCAGGGAAAGCATAACGCGAATCCCCACCTCCGTGGATCGACTTCTGATATCAGCAATTGCCGGATTTGGAGAATCAGCGACGCCCTAACGTCCGCAGACTTGTCGACTTGCAGCCCCTCGCGTAGCCTCTTTCCCACGAGCAACACGACCGTCACACACCCATTTCTCGCGGAATCCGGGCGACGGTCTCAACATCCAGGCACTTCATTCAACGGTCGCCGCTGCCGACCAGAAAGTTGCATCATGGCTTTAAAAGGCAACATCAACCACTCCGTCGTTTTCTGGTGTTTTAACATCGCGGGCGAGCTGTGGGACATCGAAAAGACCAGCTTGATCGCCAAGAACCTGGGTGCGAAATCGATCGAAATCTGCGGCCCGGACGAATGGCCGACGATGAAGAAGTACGGCCTGACCTGTGCCCTGGCTGCCAACGGCATGCCCGGAGCCCCCTTCATGAAGGGCCTGAACAACCTCGACTACCATGAGGAAGTCATCGCGACGACCACCAAGCGAATCGAGGAATGTGCCGCAGCTGGCGTCCCCGCCGTGATCGCCTTTACCGGTTACAAGTGGAGAAACGCCGAAGATCCCAACAGCGGTGAAATCTCTCTGCAGGAAGGGGCCGACAACTGCGTTGCTGGCCTGAAGAAGCTGGTCCCGATCGCGGAAAAGCTCGGCGTCACGATCTGTCTCGAACACCTCAACACCCGCGATGGTTCGCACCCCATGAAGGGGCACCCCGGATACCAGGGCGATGACATCGATTACGTCGCCAATATCGTGCGCCGCGTCGGTTCGCCCCGCGTGCGGCTGCTGTTCGATTTCTACCATGTCCAGATCATGAACGGCGACCTGATGCGTCGTCTGGAAGAGAACATGGATGTCATCGGCCACATCCACACCGCCGGCAACCCCGGCCGTTGCGAGCTCGATGAGAACCAGGAAATCAACTACCCGCCCCTGCTCCGCAAGCTGGTCGAACTCGGGTACAAGGGCTACGTCGGTCACGAATTCATCCCGACCCGCGATCCCCTGGCTGGCCTGACCCAGGCGATTCATGTCTGCGACGTGTAAACCTTCCGGATGACAAGAACGAAGCCCAATGGTCACAACCATTGGGCTTTTTTATTGGATCTTACGGTGTTCGCTGCACTCCAAACCTAGAGCAGTGAGACAAAACGACTTCTCGCCAGTCGGGAGGATTGGTAGCCTTTACCGACTGAATGCGTATTCGTCTCAGCAGGGTCTCCTGATCGGAAACCGTTCGCATGCTTAAAGTCCTCGGCCATGCCAGCAAGTTATGCGACGGTGTCACCCGCCGTCAGCTGATGCAGGTCGGTGGACTGTCCATGCTGGGCGGCATGAACCTCCCTTATCTACTTCGGGCCGCAGAAAGCTCACGAGACAGGCCCGAGGGCCCGGCCAAGTCGGTCATCCTCTTCAATATGCTGGGCGGCCCCAGTCATATCGATATGTTCGATATGAAACCCGCAGCTGCGGCGGAGATACGGGGGGAGTTCTCACCGATAAGTACATCCGTGCCGGGTCTGCACATCTGCGAGCACATGCCCCGCATTGCGCAGATGATGCACAAAGCCTCGCTCATTCGCACGATCACACACAATTACAACTCTCACAACCCGCTGCCCGTGATGACCGGCTGGGCAGGCGGAAATCCCGCGGCCCTGGTCCCCGATCCCAAAGATCCGCCCGACATCGGAGCTGTGTGTCAGTACCTGGGCATGGGCTCGAAAGACATGCCCGGGGCGGTCTGCATGCCCTGCTATCCCGGATGGGGCGAGAGCAGCATGTACCCCGGGATACGTCGGCCCGGCCCTTACGGCGGCTTTCTGGGAAGCCAGTACGACCCGCTGTTTACACTGTGCAACCCGACATTCGACAAGAAGCCCGATCGCAAGTATTACGGCACGGTCAAACCGCTCGGCCAGCCGACTATGCCGGGATGCGATGGGCTCCCGGAGATGACGGTCCAGCGGCTGGATCGCAGGCAATCTGTTCTCGACCAGTTGAACCGCGAATTCGAGCGGGTGTCGACATCTCGTTCGACACATCGCATGGACAAGTTTCAGGAGCGGGCGTTCTCGCTGCTCTGTTCGAGCCACACTCGGGATGCGTTTGATCTCACACAGGAGCCCGCCGAGCTTCAGGACCAATACGGTCGCAATCTGTTCGGATCGAGCATGCTCATCGCTCGAAGGCTCGTGGAACGTGGCGTCCCATTTATCAGCGTCCACGCCGAGAATTTTCTGCCAGACGGGTCGTTCACCTACGACATGCACGAAAATAATTTCAATATGTTGAAGGGCTACAACCTTCCGGTTCTGGACCTGTGTTTGCCAGCATTGGTGAACGACCTGGAAAGTCGTGGGCTACTCGATTCGACGTTGATTTTCGTGATGGGCGAAATGGGCCGCAGCCCGAAGATCAACAGTCTGGCCGGCCGAGACCACTGGCCACAATGTACGTTTTGCCTCATGGTGGGCGGCGGGATCAAGCAGGGAGCGGTCCACGGTACTTCAGATGCGATCGGTGCCTACCCGGCCAGCCATCCCGTTTCCCCCGGTGATATCGTCGCAACGATTTACCACCAGCTGGGAATTGATCCTCACCTGATGCTTCCCGATGTGACTGGCCGACCGACCCCCGTCGCACACGGGGGCACGCCAATTTGGGACATCATTGGTTAGAGCCGCACAACGATGGCGAGATCTTGATGGCGAGTCACATCACGGTCGAGCTCTGGGCTTTAGTCAATAATCTTGCTGATCTGGTACTCCACAATCCCGCGAGCTCCGGCGCTGCGCAAAGCCGGGACAATTCGGCGTACCACTGACTCATCCAGGATCGTGTTCACCGCCACCCAGTCGGGATCGGAGAGCGATGAGACCGTCGGTTGCTGCAAAGCGGGCAGCTGGGCCAGCACGGTATCGAGGTCGCTGCGGCGGATGTTCATCATCAGCCCGACCTTGCCCTCGGCAGCCAGACAGGCCTGCAGCATCATCGAGATGTTGTCGAGCTTGGTCTTCGTCCAGGGATCCTGCCACGCCGACTTGTTCGCAATCAGACGAGTGGTGCTTTGCAACACTTCGGCGATGATTCGCAGGTTGTTCGCACGCAGTGAGGAGCCGGTCTCGGTGACTTCTACGATCGCATCGGCCAGACGCGGCGGCTTGACTTCGGTGGCTCCCCAGCTGAACTCGACATCGGCGGTGACGCCGTGCGAGGCCAGATACTTGGTGGTCAGGCCGACGGCCTCAGTGGCGATCCGCTTCCCCTGCAGATCCTTGACGGTCTGAATCGGAGAATCTTCCGGTACGCACAGGACCCACCGCACGGGACGACGGCTGACCTTCGAAAAGACGAGTTCGCAGACCTCGTGGACGTTCGCGTCGTTTTCCTTGACCCAGTCGTGTCCCGTAATGCCGGCGTCGAGGATCCCGTTCTCGACGTAGCGAGCCATTTCCTGAGCCCGGATGAGCAGACACTCGATCTCGGGATCATCAATGGTCGGATAGTACGAACGTGACGTAAAGGTGATGTTGTATCCAGCTTTCCGGAACAGCTGGGCGGTGGCATCCTGGAGGCTGCCAGCGGGAATTCCGAGTTTCAGACGCTTTTCAGACATGAGTCGACGCAGCTGCTTTCCAAGTGAGAAACTCCCCCTCCCCACCGGTCCGTGGATCTGAGGGCATTTACGGTTCACAGCATGAACCACTCCCCCACCGGACGCAAGCCAGCGGGCGGGGGTTCGCAGTCAGGCTCTCGGGAATCGGATCGGAGATGTCCGATTTCAACGGGAAAGCGAGCGGCAGATGTCAGTCTTTCGTGAATACGCGACTCCGGGCGCTGACGCTTCTGGCTCGCGCAGTCTCGCTGAAAGACACAACCCCGGCGGGTCGCGTGGACTCGCCGGGGTTGGCAGATTCTGAACTCGGCTCAGCACAGTCCCGAATGGACTGGCCGCCCGATTTAAGCAGTCTTCATCGCAGCACCAAGGATACGGCTGGTCGTCGGTCGCATGACGCGGGGGTCGACAGCCTCTCCCTTCAGCAGCGTAGCGCGGACATCCTTACCGGAGATCGACACGGGCTTCTCATCTTTGTGCAGCTCGCACAGGTCAACTCGACCGCACGATTCGTAGTAAGCTGCAAAGCCGACATTGACGGTCTTGATCTTCAGGTCACCCTTCAGGTTCTTGAAGATCTCCTGTGCGTCGAAATCGCTCCAGATGTTGCTGCCATCGGAGTAAGGCACGTCGGCGTGCTTACGACCGATGATGATGTGGCTGTAGCCCATGTTCTGGCGGTAGATGCCGTGCATGACAGCTTCCTTCGGTCCGCCGTAGAACATCTTGATGTCGAGGCCGAGCAGCTTCACGCGGTCTGGCACCGATTCCTTACGGGGGCCCCACAGAGCAGCATCGCTGTCGCCGTCGCCCAGTTGGCGTTCGGTGATCAGCTTCTCGTAGGTTTCCATGCGGATTTCGGCGTTGACGTCGTCGCCCTTGGTCTCGCCGATCAGAGGATTCAGCACAGCTCCGGCGTTCAGGCCCTGACGAATCAGGGTTTCGAGGCCGTATACTAGTGCGTATTCGTGTGCCCGGTGCAGCGGGTTGCGAGTCTGGAAGGCGACAGCAGCGTTCCAACCGGTTTCGGCAAGCACCTTGCGCACTTCGCGAGGAGTGAGGACGTACTGGCCGAACTTGGCGTTCTTCGGCTGTGGCAGGGCGCGAATTGTTCCACCGACGAGGTGGGTGTTCCCCTTCTCGCCATCCAGAACCATGTTGGCTCCGGCGTGGTCGATGCGATCGGTCAGGTAGACCTTCTGCAGGTACTTGAGCTTCGGCCAGGCGTAGACGTCTTCGACATCGAGGGTCGCGACGATTTCGCCCGCAGGATTCGTCAAAGCGACCTTCTGGCCAGCCTTGAGTTCCTTCGCTTGAGCGGCAGTGATCGGGAACGCGATCGGAATCGTCCAGGCATACAGCTTGCCGTTGTTCTCGATGACGCTTTCATCGAGGACGCGGTTGTAAACAGCCGAAGTCATCGGCCCCTTGAGCGGGCTGAGGGTACCGTCAGCAAAACGGTAAACGCTAGACAGGTCAGCCTGCGACACCGGAACCTTGACGAGGCCCGCAGCCTCCGCCTGGAACGCTGCGACTTCGCCGGGAGCCACGGTCAGGCACACCGGCTCGGACAATCCGCCGTGAGGAGCAATCAGTTCAGCCATGAATTCAACCAGAAATTGTGAGCCATCGCGATTCTCGTGCGAAGCCACTTCGCACTTCAGGAGGTCGCGTTTGAAAGTCGTTGCCGTGTCGAGAGCGTTAAAAGCCCACAAGTTGCAACCAATGGGCTTGAAAACTCAAGAACCCCACCGCGCGGGAGACTAGGGATTCCGCCCCCTGACCGTCAAGGGAGGTCGCGTCACCGTGTCATTTTCAACCACGAAAGAGAATGCCGTCCCGATTCCCTGCAACTTGGCAACACCTGTCAGTGATCCTTAGAATCGCTTTAGCCCGTCACAGAATTCTCTGGTCAGCGAGACGGGGCGACTGAGATGTCGACATCTCCCACGGAGACGAAACTGATGATGGATATGCTGGCTCAGTCTTTACTCGCATTGGACGGCCCGACATCGATGGTCATTAAGGTCGTCCTGTGGGCGCTGGTCGCCTTCTTCGTGGTGATCGGCGTCGTGATGTTCTTCCTGTTCCTGAGGTATTTCAACCTCTGGCTGCGGGCCTACGTCACACGGGCGGGAATCAGCCCTTTCTCTCTGATTCTTATGTCCTTGCGGAAGGTCAATCCACACACCATCGTCGAAGCAAAAATCAGTGCCGTCCAGGCAGGTCTCGACGCGATCTCGACTCAGGCACTCGGTGCCCACCTGCTGGCGGGTGGTAACGTCACCAAGGTCGTTCGAGCACTCATCGCCGCTCATCGGGCCCGGATTGCACTCGACTGGGACACTGCTTCCGCCATCGATCTGGCGGGCCGTGATGTGCTCGATGCTGTGAGTACCAGCGTTAATCCCAAAGTCATTGACGTGCCTGACCCCCGTCGCGGTCGGATCACGCTGGACGGTGTCGCCAAGGACGGAATCCAGCTGAAAGCCAAGGCCCGAGTCACGGTCCGCACCAACCTGTCCCAGCTGATCGGTGGAGCGACCGAAGACACGATCATCGCCCGTGTAGGTGAGGGAATTGTCTCCGCCATCGGCTCCTGTGAATCTCATAAGGACGTGCTGGCGAACCCCACGCTGATCGCCCAGAACGTGTTGCGGAAGAGCCTCGACTCCCAGACCGCCTATGAAATCGTGTCGATCGACATTGCCGACATCGATGTGGGAGCCAACGTCGGAGCCCGTCTGCAGGCCGACCAGGCCGAAGCTGACCTGCGTGTTGCCCGGGCCCGAGCCGAAAAGAACCGCGCCGACTCCGTCGCTCAGGAGCAGGAGATGCGGGCACTCACGCAGGAAAATCAGTCAAAAGTCGTCCTCGCCGAAGCAGAAATTCCAAAAGCCATGGCCGACGCCTACTCACGCGGCCAGCTGCGCGCCACCGTCAAGTAATCTTCGGCTCCTCCTTCCGAATAGGAAAACTACAACGTCCAGGCAGATTCCCGGGGACAATGGGAAAGCCTCCGTCCGAATTTTCGGACCTGTTTCGGCAATAAAGGCCGCTTGGGTGATTTCGTTGTGGATGCTGACTTTTTTGTGGACGATGTTAGAATAACGATCGAAGTTCCTCCGAGTGTTCAGGCATGAGCCTTGCATGAGGAGGGGATGGTGTGACTCCTGATCGCGATGACTCGCGTTCCGGGGCACCTCGAAGACACGCCAACGTGGCGATGGTCATGAGGTGTCGATTCATCTGCCGCTCTCCCTGAGCGGTAGTCACCATCGGCTGCAGTTTGCTCTTGAGGTTCATGGATGACCCGCAGAGGCTTGCTCGCAGTCGGACAATCCGGCTTCCGGTGAACCTGATGGAATCCATGAATCTTGAGCTGACTCGTAGCCAGCAGGAAATTCTATTGCGCGGCTTGCGGTTTGTGAGAGGCGCTGTCTCTCTGGGCATGCCTGAATTCACTGAGCAGGTGGAGGTTGACCGTCGCCGCCAGTACGCGGAAATCGACGAAGTCGAAACCATCGTCGCTAAGGCTGCCATCCGCCAGACCGCACAGGCCTGACGTTACGAATACAGAGTGTCCTGAACGCCCATGCGATATCAAAACGTCTGCATCGAGGCGTTCAGCTGTCTGCTTCCCCCACATGTGGTGTCGTCGGAAGCGATTGAGCATCAACTGGAGCCGGTCTATTCCCGGCTTGGGGTGCATGTCGGTCGTATTGAGCTGATGAGCGGCATTCGTGAACGCCGCTTCTACGATCCCGGCACCCGTCCCGGCTCTGTCAGTGCCCGGACCGCCGAGCAATTGCTCCAGCAGACCGGCTTCGACCGCTCTTACATCGGGGCTCTCATCCACGGGTCGGTCTGCCGTGACCAGATGGAGCCCGCGACCGCCGCCAGCGTGCATCACGCGTTAAAGCTCCCCGCCAATTCACTCGTCATCGATGTGAGCAACGCCTGCCTGGGACTGCTGAATGGGGCATTGCTGATCGCTGACCAGATCGAAGCGGGCCTCATCCGCGCTGGGATCGTCGTCGGAACGGAGACCGGACGTGCCCTCGTCGAAGGAACGATCGACCGGCTCAACAGCCTGGCTGGGGCCGACCGCTCCACCCTCAAGGCTGCCCTCAAAGCCGACTTTGCCTCGCTCACCATCGGCTCTGGCTCCGCAGCCATACTCCTTTGCGATCGCAAGCTCAGCCGCACGGGTCACCGTCTGCTGGGTGGGGCCATGCTCGCCGACACTGCAGCGCATGAACTCTGCGCCGGTGGTGTCGACCATGCCCAGTCAAACGACGGTCGTCCCCAAATGTCGACCGACTCGGAAGCCCTGCTCCACGCTGGGGTCAACCTCGCCCAGCGCACGTGGCCCCAGCTGTTGAAACGACTCGGCTGGTCACCCGCCGATGTGCAGAAGGTCTTCACGCACCAAGTTGGCAAAGCCCATCGCAAGCTGCTGCTCGACCGCCTGGCCCTGCCCGAATCGCTCGACTTTCCGACCGTCGAGTTCATGGGCAACACCGGCTCCACAGCCCTCCCCACAGCTGCCGCCCTCGGTACTGAGCAAGGCCATGTCGCCCCCGGCGAAAACGTCGCCCTCCTCGGCATCGGCAGCGGCCTCAGCTGCGTGATGCTCGGGATGCAGTGGTAGTTAAGTCGCAAATCGCCTCGTCGCACTTGGGAGGGCGAAGCTCCCGCTGAGCCGCAATCGGGAACATACGCCGATGGCAGTATCGGCTCGGCAGGAGCCTCGCCCTCCCGGCTGGCTATATCGGCATATCCCAATGAAATCGGGGGCAGGTCTAAACCTGCCCCCGAAGCAATTCATTTCACTCAACTCACATTCGCGTCTTAGAGTGTTCGCTCCCGGATCCAATCCGTGTGGAACATCTCGCCGCGTGGCTTGTCGAGGCGCTCGTAAGTGTGAGCCCCGAAGTAATCGCGCTGAGCCTGCAGCAGGTTCGCTGGCAGACGACCGCGACGGTAACCATCGAAGTAGTTCAACGCAGCACTGAAGACCGGCGTCGGCAGCCCGAGTTCAACCGCAGTGCAAATGACCCGACGCCAGCTCGGCTGGGCCTTCTCCACTGCCGACTTGAAGAAGTCGTCCAGCAGCAGGTTTTCCAGGTTCGGGTTCTTGTCAAACGCCGCCTTGATATCACCGAGGAAACGGCTGCGGATGATGCAGCCACCGCGCCACAGCAGGGCGATATTCCCGTTGTTGAGCTTCCAGCCGAACTCCTTCGCAGCTGCATTCAGCTGCACATAACCCTGAGCGTAGCT
>CANJZR010000060.1 GCA_947479075.1 Planctomycetaceae bacterium | reverse complement strand
TCCCCCGGGAAGCGCCACCATTTTCAACCGGGCTTAACATGGGTACTTCCCCAGGTAACTCTCAACTGGCAGACCAGAGCCCGCTTGCCAGCGTCGGGACTGATCGATCGAGCACACCGCAGCGATCTCTTCTGCACTTGCTGCGGGATGCTGACTGAGAAACTCGAAGACATCCGGGGCACAGCCATCTCCGCCACAGAGGCTTTGGAACGCTTCTGCAAGACTGTGCTTCGAATGATTCGAGGAAGATGAGATCATCTCACGAACATGCCTTGTCGCGACGATTGATGCATTGTCAAAGCTTTACTTCTCACAGACCGACACAAAACAACGTTGATTCTGTCATTGACACCGACATTATGCAAAAGCCATTTGTCATCTGTCCCTGTTATCCTCCGATTCTTTTCTTTCAATTTTCTTAATGAGCTCGCTGTAACTCTGTGGGGTGATGGGGAATTTGCGAAACACGAGGATGGCCAAGGCGAGCAAGATTCCGGGGAGAATCACGAAAACCAACCTGAGCCCGTTCAAAACCGGGAGAGTTGGCTGAACCTGCCCATCGTAACCAATCGCGTGCAACAATTGCCCGACGAGGAGAAAACAGAGCCCCGTGGAGATCTTCCAGGAGAAATTCGCAACGCCAGCATACATTCCTTCGCGACGCTGACCTGTTCTCACTTGTTCCCATTCGATCACATCGGGTTCAATCGCTCCCGGAAGGATCAGAACACCACTGCTCGCGGCCCCCATGAGCCCTGCGACGAGATAGATCGCAGGCGCACTCCACGCCACAGCGACAAAGCTCGCAATCACAGCCCCCCAGCACACGATGGCCAGGATGTAGGTTCGTTTTTTCCCGATACGGTTCGATAGCATGATCCAGAACTTGGGGCTGGCCAGACTCCCGAAGAAATAGGCCAACAACGGTGGAATCGAGTCCTGCTTTGAAATGCCGTGCAAATGTTCTAGTAAGTAAAATAAGAGTGAAGCAGTGACTCGATCGGCAACTGCCACGAGCGTAAATGTGACGAGCAGAATCACGAACGGCTTGTTTTGGAAAGTGGCATATGCGCTTCGAAAAAAGCCATCACCGTCTTCGTGGCCGACAGGATCAGATTCTTTCGTTCCGACAAAAGTGATGACTGCCGCAACCACCGCGACCACCCCCATGAACACCGCAGCTGCTGGATAATACTTCGATTCGTCGAGAGTGGTCATTGCATGGGTGTTTGTCGACAAGGCAGCTACGACAGCGAGCATGACAGGAACCGACAACGTAGAAATCATTTCGGCCACAATTTCCATCAATCGCCGGTAGCCTGAGATGCGAGTCCGGTCGTCGTAGTTCGTGGTCAGTTCCCATGACAACGCGAGATACGGAATACCGAATACCGTGAGCGACGTAATGAGTAAGCTGGAGATGGTTGTCAAATAGACAAAAACTTTGAGCTCGCTTCCTGATGGTGGAATCATCAGGAGATAAAAGAAGAAGGCAGCTGGTATCGCCCCCAACAGGAAGTAGGGCCTGCGTCGTCCAAACCGCGACCGTGTCCGATCAGAAAGAAATCCGATCAGCGGATCAGAACATGCGTCGACAACAAATCGAATCGAGAATGCGTACCCAACGAGTCGTGGATCCAGAAAGACCACATCGGTATAGAAATTCATCAAATAGAGACCGCAGAACGCATAGATGCTCGTCTCGATGATGCTGCCAGCGCTGTAACACAACAGCGTCTTGCGACTCAAAGCTCCAGTCTGCATGGTCACCTAGCGAATCGGGAATTGTCTCGTATTGCACCGAGAGGAATTATGACGGGTGGCCAGAAGAATGCTCGAAGACGTGAAGCCCAACGGGCTGTTGCCTCATATCCAGGTCAACTCGAAGAAACATGGAGCTTGACGTTGGAAGTTCTCAACATGTTCTTCGGATGGTCTCGTCATTGCAAACAATGAAACAATCACAATCTCACAGATCTCTTGTACAAACCCTCGATCCGCTCGCCGGTCTATCACACTTTCAAAATGTCGTGGCTTGACATCTCCCGGATGAATTCTGTTTTCGCCGCACAGGCGGACGGGCGGGCGACTCGATGCCACCAACAGGATGCCTCGACCGACCTGGGGTGCCTGGGACGCAATCTGGACGACGCAAATCATTTGACGAACGAGGCCAATGGTGGCCAATCCACACTGCCACGTGGACAAGGGAATTACCTAGGTTCTAAGCAAAATCACAAGAGCGGGTGAAGGGATTCGAACCCTCGACATACAGCTTGGGAAGCTGTCACTCTACCAACTGAGTTACACCCGCCAACGTCATTCACCGTAATAGTTTACGGCGATGGACTCCGAGCCAGTTCGTCGCTTTTGACGACGTTTTGACGACGATTTCGGAATGCTACCGGGTCTCGGAAGCCCACGCAATCGTTGTTTGTGCGAGGGGACACCATGCGTAAGCCATAAGTTCACCCACGGAACTGATTGTCGATTTGCGAGGGGGCACTTAGCTCCGAAATATCGTCGTTCGATGAGAAAGGAGGTATCGCGACTCAGGTCTAAATCGCTCCGGCAATGCCATTGGCTTCCCCTCATAACGTCGAAAACATTCTCTAAGCACATCGTTGGAAGTTGCTTCTGACAATTCTCTTGAAAGAACTAGGCGGTGATCCTCTGCAAATGTGATGAGACCTGCATCGAATGCTGCATCATGTATTCTTGATAGACAGAGACCATTTCTCGGGTCCGCGCGATGCTCGGGAAACTGACTCCAAGGCAGGATATGGCTGGCCACCAATAACTCAGGAATAGCGACACCACTCACGCAGCAGCGAGACTGGTATGTTGCCATGACGGTTCGTCGAAAGAACCTTTGCGCTATTCTTACCTTCACAACACGTTGAGCTTCAGTAGGTCCTGAAAACTCCGAAAGGCTTTCAGCCTCAGTTGGTTCGTCGTGTGTCGACAGGCCATATGCTTCCCAAAGACGTTCACTTTCGAATGTCATTTGCTCCCAGTTTGCGTGAAACTCACGCCACATCTCACGATCAGCCTCAGATGCTCCTGACAAGCCCTTGATGCCTCTTTCGATGTGATACGGATCGAGCGAAGCCAAGTTGCCGAGTTTCATGGCAACACCCGATGGTGTTCGTCCTATCGCATTGGCCAGCTTGATGACCTGGTCGTTCTTCTGATGAAATTGCCCAAAAGGAATTCGGCAGTACAAATTCATGGCAAGTAGCAACTGCTCGCGAGTCCAACCTTTAGGTGTCATCTCTAACTCACTCCATATACTCTAAGAGCGGATTGCGGCTTCGTTCGGCACATAACGGTGGGGAGGCTCGTTCGCTTCAAATGAGCTTGGCTCGATGACTTCATGACACCATCGCGATCCAAAGCCGCCACTGGTGACAGTTCCAGTGACAAATGGCGAGAATGCTGATACGGGCTTTGATCCGCATTTTTCCTCGCCTCAACATGCGTTGCCATTGGTGCGGCGATTTTCGCGAAACGTGGCCATTCGACAATGGCTAACTCCACAACAGGCATTTAAGGGGCATTCATTGGAGACTCGTCCACATTTGTCAGGCTGATAGTGAATGTCTCGTCATACGTCAGTCCATCGGAATCCGTCACTCGGGCGATCAACTGATGGGAATTGTTCTTCTCGAAGTCTAGTCGCGAACCGTCCGCCACGATCAATTGGTCTCCGAGTATCACGAATCGTCCCATCGCGTTGTCTACTAATGTGTATGTGAATTGCTCCCATTCCGCATTGGGGTCGCTCGCAGTCAGAGTGCCCACGACGGCCCCGCTGGCACTGTTCTCGGTAATCGAGTTGCCACTCAATGCGATGTCAGTCGGTGCCTGATTGAACTGCAAGTTCACCAGCGAGTCCACTTCCGAGGGAGTCAAATATGCAGCAGATTGGCCGCCAAATGCCGTCGGCGAAATCAAAGTATTCGCAGCTGCGATGGCATCGGTGCGAGAGTTTGCCTGCACCGTCAGATGGCCCAGGCGTACTGTGGCAGCAGGAGGTACGGTCAGAAGGTAAGTCCAGTAGATACTGTCTTCGACCACCTGGACATCCATGGGACGCAACCCCGCGGAGCCGTGGATGTAATGGATGATCGCGGGAGTGCCGGTTCCATCGGTGTCATCTGTACCGATCCAACGGTCGGAAGTCTCGGCAGAGCTGTCGCCGTCGGAAGTGGCGAACACACTGGTGGCAGCATCGGATCCCAAGTTCCCGATAATCCGCACGGTCGTGGTGATTGTGTTGGCGGTATTGTTGGTGAAGACCTCTACTGTGCGTGCGATGTCATGATCTCCGGTGGCGGGGACGGTCACTTCACGGTGAGTGTCGAGACCGAATAAATTGATGGTCGAAGTAATGAACGTCTGGTTTGCATCATCTGTCGTTCCCAGTTCTTCAGGCAGTGGCGCGAAGTCGATGCCCGCGACCTGTAGACGATTCAGCCCGTCAGAGCTGTTGTTCGGTCTTTGAATCAATTGTCCGCTGCCCATTCCGCTTCGATCAATCTCAATGTGGAATGCGTGGGGAGACACCAGTGATAAACTTTCTCCTGTGAAGTCGTAACGAGCCAGTGCAATGTTGGAGTAGGAACTGCCGAGTTTCGAATACCCCGCTACGGTGATTTTTCCATCACTCTGTACGATGACACTTTTCGCGTAGTCGCTCCAAGTGCCAAAGTCAGTCGTCATCTTGCCATCGCCGTCGAACGTGGTGTCGAGTGAACCATTCGTGTTGTATCGGGATATGGCAAAGTCGGTGTTGTTTCCGTTGTTAGAATGCCCAGCCACGACGATCTTTCCGTCTGCTTGAAGTGCCACGCTACTCGCGAAGTCAACGGACAATCCGATGGCGGTGGTTACCGTACCATCTCCGTCGAAAGTGGTGTCGAGTGCTCCATTGGAATGATAACGTGCCAAGGCGAAAACATAGTTGTTGATATTGTCTAACAGCCCCGCGACAACGATCTTACCATCACTCTGCAAGGCGACGCTGGAGGCGACATCATTCCCCAGTCCAATGGCAGTGGTCAATTTTCCATCGCCATCAAATGTCGTGTCGAGGGAACCGTTTGTGTTATAGCGAATCAATGCAAAGTCGGAGTTACTACCGTTGATAGCGTCTCCTGCCACAAGAATTTTCCCATCGCTCTGGATTACGACGCTCTTGGCGAGATCAGCGCCTGATCCAAATGAGGTGGTCAATATGCCTTCGTTACCGAATGATGTGTCGAGTGAACCGTTCGTGTGATACCGGACCAATGCGAAATCGTAGTCTCTGTCTTTGCCGGAATGCCCAGCCAGGACGATCTTCCCGTCAGCCTGTATTGCGACGCTACTAGCAATATCCTCCCCTGGCCCGATGATCGTGGTCACTTCCCCATCGCCGTCAAATGTCGTGTCGAGTGAACCGTCGGCGTTATAACGGGCCAGAGCAAAGTCGCAACTTCCGCTGTTCGCCGTATACCCCGCCACGACAATCTTCCCGTCACTCTGTACGGCGAGACAGTTCGCAGTATCCGTTGTTTCCCCGAAGGCTGTGGTCAATTTACCGTCACCATCAAACGTCGTGTCGAGTGACCCGTCCGCGTTGTAGCGGATCACCGCAAAGTCGGAGTTACTGCCGTTTAAGGAGGATCCCACTACGACCAGTTTCCCATCGACCTGAATGACCTGTTTTGACTCATCGTTTCCACTTATATTCGTATGTAAGCGTCCCGGCCCATCGTGATCAAAACCCGACTCCAACGATCCATGGGTGTCAAACTTTGCTACAGCGAAATCCGTGTTTCCAGACACGTCCGATGACCCCACCACGACGATTTCACCCTCGCTTCCGACCGCGATGTCATAAGCATAATCATTAGCAGCACCGATGGCCTGGGTCATCTTACCATCGCCATCAAACGTCGAGTCGAGCGACCCATTTGCATTGAATCGGACCACAGCGAAGTCGGAGTTCTCTCCGAACTCCGCGGTCCCGGCGACAAGGATTTTCCCGTCATCACCCACCACCACAGTGCGCCCCATATCGTTGCGGGTCCCGATTGCCAGAATAATTTGGCCATCGTGATCAAAGGTTGTATCAAGCGAACCGTCAGTATTATATCGGGCTAAAGCAAAGTCGGCGCCACGGCCATCACTGGCTTCGCCGCCAACGACGATCTTTCCATCGCCCTGAATCGCCAGGCTGAATGCAAAGTTATTCGACGAACCCATGGTTGTCGTGACCTTGCCGTCCCCATCAAAAGTCGGGTCAAGTGATCCGTTGGTGTTGTATCTCGCCACCGCGAAATCGTAATTGCTGCCGTTTTGTGAATAACCGGCGACTACAATCTTCCCGTCCGCCTGAAAGGCCACGCCGCTGGGAACATCGGATCCGGAGCTCATCGGGGTGATGACCATCCCATCGCCGTCGAATGTCGTATCGAGTGTTCCGTTCGTGTGGTAACGCAGCACCGAAAAATCGTTGTTGCTGCTCCCCACAGCGAAGCCGACGACGACAATCTTGCCATCACTCTGGACTGCGACTGCGAACGCAGAATCGTTCTTGGACGACGACGCAGTGACAATCTTCCCCCCGTAGCCAAAGGTACTATCGAGTGTTCCGTTCGCGTTGTAACGAACAACGACGGTATCGGACGAACCTCCCGCATCTCGGTAGCCCACGGCAACGATCTTGCCGTCACTCTGGAATGACATGTCGTACAAAATGTCCGTGTCGGAGCCAATGGGAGTCCTGGTCATCCCTCCCACTCCGAACGTGCTGTCGAGTGTCCCATCGACGTTATAACGAGCCAACGCAAAATCGTGATTCGAGTTATTCTGTGCATCTCCCCCAATAATTATTCTTCCATCGCTTTGGATCAGCACACTCCGGGCTTCTTCATGCCCATTTCCAAAGGATGTCGTGAACTTCCCAGCTGCGGCAGAGCCAAAGGAGTAGTCCAGCGCTGTGGTCGACGCGTAGAGTGCCAAGTCCCTCGGCCGATTCTGATTTGCCTTCTTGATTCCCACTCCATCGAGTGGCTTCCCGAGATCATTCCGAGCGAGGGAAGGTTCTGCCGAAGAGGGATGGATGTCCTGTACGAACGGCGCTCGCCAGAGCGTCACTTTGCCATCGTGGGTGGCAATCGCGAGGGCATCACCTTGTGGCGAGAAGGCCAGACCATTGACCTTGTGATCTCCGATGCGGAGCGAGAGTAACGGCTGGTGGTTCTCCGTTCTCCAAAAGCGAACCCACCCGCCTTCATCGCCAGTCGCGAGGACTTTCCCGTCAGGAGAGAGAGCCATCGACCACACACTCTGCCGGTGACCTGTCAGCGTCCCGATGAGTTTACCGGTGGAACGGCTGCGAAGAGTGATGACACCACGGCTCTGCCCCACCGCGAGTGTGGCCCCATCTGGAAGAAGAGCGATGCAATGCACACCAAATTCCTCTTCCCATTTGTGAATCACATGGTCTTTTTCGGATAAATTGCGAATACAAACAGTTGCATTTTCTGAGACCGTCAACAACGTTTGATCACCATCGAGAAACAGAATTTGACGCACTGTCGAATCGTGATCTTGCAATCGGCGCGATACTTGGAGTGTGTCAGCGTCCCAGAGCAGGACTTCACCGTCATAGCCTCCCGTTGCGATCTGTCGACCATCTGAACTCCAACTCAGGCTGCGACCTTTGCGGTGATCATCAGCCTGACGATGTTCACCGACCGGTAATCCCGTCTCGGAGTTGATCTCCCACACTCGCAGCGAACCGTCCAAGCAAAGCGAGGCAAGTTGGGTACCAGATGGGGAGTAAACTGTCTGCACGACCGTCTGAGTATGGTTCACAGAAGTGGCCAACTCACGACCGGTGGCGACTTCCCAAATCTTCATAGTTCCATCATCGCTGCCTGAGGCCAGAAAGCGGCCATCAGATGTGTAATCGACAGTCCACGCCTCTCTAGCATGCCCCGCTAAGACTGGCCCGTCCGCAGACGGGTTCCAGCGATAGAGTCCAGAATTCGATTCGTGAAGCATCAGGGTGTCATCAGGAAGCGGAGTGATCGATGCGATTGGGCTTTGGAACACCGGACTCCGACTATCCAGACGCTTCGCTTTCAGATTCCACAGGTAAACTCGATTACCGATGCCGCTGAAGGCCAGCCACATGTCGGAGTTCAGAAACTGGATGTCATACCACTGACCCGGAGATCGTTTCGTCTCACCGTAAGCAACTTCGGGGACTCGAATCGTCGAATCGAAAACAAAATTCTCCCCTGGAGATCGCCTCCACAGGTCCACGGAAAGGTCTGTCCGTAGTCCTGCAAGCAGGCTTCCATCGGAAGAGATGGCCACAGACTGAAACTCCTGCAAAGCGTCCTTTGAGTCGCGAGTGAGTTTCGCGACCGGTCCTCCATCTGAGTCGTATAAAGCAATTTGACTTAACATGGGAACAGCCAGAGTTCCATCTGGCCCCCATCCCGGCAGCTGATTCAGGCCTGGCTGGCCGGCCTGGACTGTCCATAAGTGTTCTCCAGTCGCAACGGAGTACACCTGGAATTGACGGGAATCTTCCCTTGCCACATCCAGGATGAATTTGGATTGATCGGGCGAGCGAGACATTCTTTCGAACCACCGTTGGGACTCTGCGACTGTCTTTGCTATTCCATCAGATGTCCGTAGATATTTCAGTTTTGACGAAGCCCCACTCTGCTGTTCGACCTTTGGGTAATGGGCAAAAAACCAGGCATCATGCTGTGGCTGATACGCGACGCCGCAGATTCTTACGCGATCACCAAGCGGAGGGAGACCAGGCCCCAGGTATGCCCCACTTTGCAGGTCCCAGGCATGAAACACGCCAGTACTCGTTCCTGCCACGATTCGGCCCTTCTCCGGAATCACGTTCACTGAAGTAAAATCATTGTTATGCGTATCCTCGAATGGCCGAATCTCCCCTCCGCATTTCGCATTCATTAGTCGCCAGGCAAAATCGCGAAAGTCGGTCTCTTGGGGCGATCTGGGTCGCATCGCAGACAAAAGACTCGCGTAGTCGACGATCTCCCCGTGATCGAAAAGATCCTGGGCCTGACGCATGCGCGAGGCATAAGTCATCAGTTGTTCGCGTTGAACAGCGGCAGTGAGCTGCTCTTTCTGTTCCAGGAGAACCAACTCGCGTTTCTCGGAGTCATCGAGCAGACGCGACTCCGACTCTCGAAGTTTTGTTTCCGATGCAACGATGGCTGACAGACGGCTGGAGTACCACCAGCCTCCCGCGGAAATCAGAGTGACTGAGAAGCAGATCACGAGCATTAGAGCCGCCAACTCCGGATGGTGACGGCACGACCGTAGGACTCTCTCAGGCAGCGATACCGGCTTGGCCAGGATCGCTCGATCTTCGAGAAAGCGTTTCAGATCCTCGGCCATTTCGACGGCACTGGGATACCGTCGACCGGGGTCCTTTTCCAAGGCCTTGTGGCAGATCGTTTCCAGGTCTCGGGGCACAGCAGGTCGCAGCGTTCGAACTGCTATCGGCTCCCTGTTCAGAATGTTCCAACTGGTTTCCACGGGGGTGTCACCCGCGAATGGTGGCTGTCCGGTCAGCATCTCGTACAGGGTCACGCCCAGACCATGGACATCTGTCGCGGGAGACAGACGTTCGGTTTTCCCGGCCGCTTGTTCGGGGGCCATGTACTGCAGCGTCCCGGCCACGAGGCCCGTTTGGGTCTTGTGGGCGTCGAATTCTTCATCCAGCCACTTCGCCAGACCGAAGTCAGACAGCTTCGCCTGAATGTGCTTCCACTCGGGGGGAGTCGATGAGGAGTCGGTATTCGACCCATCGACTGGCTTGGCTTCTCTGGTGATGCGGGTGAGGAGCACATTGCGAGGTTTGATATCCCGATGCAAGATTCCCAGTTTGTGAGCCAGGCCAAGTCCCTCGGCAATCTGGTGGACGACAAAGGCACAGACGCGTGGGTCCTGACGCTGGGGCTGGCTGACGAGATGCTGGTCTAAATTACCCGCGTCGCAATGCTCCATCACCAGAAAGGGGGTCCCGTTGTGATCTCCCGATTCATAAACAGAGACAATCGCGTCATGTCGCAATTGCCCTAGGACCCGGGCCTCGCGCAGGAATCGTTGTCGAGCCTGGGGATCGACCACCCATCTTGCATGGGGAATCTTGATCGCGACCCGACGGTGCAGGAGCGGGTCCTCAGCCAGAAAGACCTCGGCGAAACCGCCCGTCCCTAAACTTTGAATCAACTGAAACCGCTGAAATGGGGACGGGGCACGGATCCCGGTGCCCGCGGTGTCGTAGAGAAAGTCGGATGGATCCGAAGCAATCCCATTAGCTGGATAGTCCCGTGTCATCCCCAGCAACAACAGGCATTCGCGGGCATGGACGATTCGCTTCTGAAGCTCCTTATCGACGACGTCGAGTGATACCGGCTCGGTACGTTCTCCTGCGATCTCACTACCAATGGCCAGAAGCAGTTCGTCGAATTCGGAATTACTGGAGTCCGCTGATGTCATGGTTCTGGGAAAGCAATTCTGCTTGCAGTGCGTCGACAGCCCGGCACCACAATTTCCGTGATGCGTCTGCCGATCGGTCTAGGTGGCGGGAGATTTCCTCAAAGGACAACTGTTGAACACTTCGCAGCTCGATGATTTCCTGGTACACCGGGGGGAGTGCCTGCTTCGCCGCCTGCAGCGAGGCCATCAGCTCAGCCTGCATCACGACTCGACTGGGTGAAGGAATTCTCTCATCGGGATTGACCGACTGCAGAGTAGAACCGAAGGGAACCTCGCGACCCGCCTCACGCTTGGCAGTGTCCAGATACTGACGACGGAAATTCAGCAACCTGTGCAGCAGGATGCTTCGCAGCCAGCTACGAAACTCATCTGGCGTTTGCCCGGCAAAATGACGGAGGTCCCGAGTCGCATTCAGGAATGTATCCTGAACCAGGTCCGACGCCCCTCCTTTTGCCGTCACGTGCAGCCCCAACTCCTGCGTGGCAATCGCCAACAGATAGTTCTGCTCAGCCCTCAGCATCTCTCCCAGCTGCGACATCGAAACACCACCCGGTGAAACGTCACCCGGCAGATCGCAATTCGAGTCGTCGCTCGGCAGATCTCCAGCGTCACCCACAAGACACCATTTCAACCAAAATCGGACATAAATTCTGTCACGATTGTGTATGCTTACCGGAAAGACAGCAAGGACAAATCGATTCATAACATATCGAGTCGACGTCCCCACGATTCGCGGGGACGTCCATCTGATCTGTGGCGGGGCCATCGCTTAGTTCTGGTATGCACACTTGTCTCAAGCGTCCGGAGAACTCGCATGACGTGGATCACCCGCGAACGTCCCAAGATTGATCGCGTCGCGTGCCCCCCCGGCTGATCGCGAGGCTTGTCGACGAGTCACCGGAGTTCCTGTTCGAGCCAACGAATCAGGTTCACATATAGCCAGCTGCAACCGGAGCCATGCCCTACGATGAAGGCATGATTGGTGGTGTGGACATGCAGCTCCTGATGAGCATAACTCGGGATGGCATCGCCTATACTGCCCGCCATGACACCACATCAACCGATTGAAGACCTCCTTGCCCACTACCGAAAGCTCGTCGCGACCGATGATGCAGCTGCCACGCTGGTCCTTGCTCACGTCAACGAGAAACGAGACCCACCAATAGAACAATTGCTTGATACCGAGAGCGTTGCACAGATCTTGAATGTCTCTCGCAAACTGGTGCAAGAGTTGGCAAAAAAGGGTTGCGTTCGTTGCGTGAAAGTTGGAAGGCTC